>JABINC010000004.1 GCA_018697675.1 Candidatus Peregrinibacteria bacterium | reverse complement strand
GCTGGATCAATTTTTGCCTAAATTTGAAAAGTTAGCCCCTTTTTTTCGTACGCTGCCACTATTAAGAGCGAATTAAACACATAAAGTCTTCGGAAGTCAAGGTTGAGCGTGAAATTTATTGCATTTTCGATCGAATTCTATATCCTTTAGCTCGCTATGAAAGACAAATTAGAAAAAATAAAAAAAGAAGTACTGGAAACTCTGCCGAAACTGGATAGTTTAGAGGCTATCCAAGAATTTGATGTAAAGATTTTTGGCCGAAAAGGACTCATGACAGATGTTATGTCTGGCATGAAAGATCTTTCCAAGGAAGACAAGCCGATAATTGGTAAATTAGGAAATGAGATTAAAAATGAATTAGAAACAGCGTTTGAAATTCGACGTGAAGTTATTGAAAAAGAAGCTTTGGAAAAATCATTAACTGAAGACTGGATTGATCTAACTGCACCTGGGAAAATGCCGGAAATTGGCACTGTTCACCCTCTTTCGCAGACTCAATTTGAAGTTGAAAACATTTTCAATTCGATGGGATTTACTGTTGCAGATGGGCTCGAAGTTGAATCGGAATATTATAATTTTGATGCGCTAAACATTCCTGGGCATCACCCTGCTCGTGACATGCAAGATACTTTTTTCCTTGATAAGAAAGCTGATGACGAATTCGGGAAACTTCTTCTCAGGACTCATACATCTCCGGGACAAATTCGTAATATGTTGAAATTAGGAGCACCTCTTCGCCTCATTATTCCTGGTCGTGTTTTTCGAAATGAAGCTCTGGATGCAACACATGAACACACTTTTGCTCAAGTTGAAGGCTTACTGATAGACGAAAACATCTCAATTGCATCTTTAAAAGGCGTTATGAAAGAATTTTTGACTAAATTATTCAAAGCGGAAGTAGATGTACGATTCCGCCCGGGATATTTTCCATTTGTGGAACCTGGATTTGAATTAGATTTCTCATGTTTGATATGCAATGGAACCGGTAAAAGAATTGGTAGAAATTGCGGAAAAGAAAAAGACTGCCGCACCTGTAAAGGCGCTGGTTGGGTAGAATTTATGGGGTCTGGAATGGTCCACCCATTCGTACTCAAATCTGGTGGAATAGACCCAGAAAAATATCAAGGTTGGGCTTTTGGATTCGGTCTCGATCGCTTACTCATGATGCGCTACAAAATAGAAGACATTCGCCACCTCCGAAGTGGAGATTTGCGCTTTGTTAAGCAGTTTAATTGACAACCCTAGCCTTTCGTTTCATAGAATTACCGGGCCCGGCAAAATTAAAAAATAAATAATCTTAAACGCAACTCACTAAGCATGCTACTCTCACTCAACTGGATCAAAAAATTCGTAGACTTTGAAGTCGTTGATAAAAAATCACTGAAAAATGTAGTGGTTGGTTATGTTGAAAGCATTAAAAAACATCCAGACGCAGATAAACTAAATGTTGCTCAGGTAAATATAGGTAATGAGATAACTCAAATTGTGTGTGGGGGGGGTAATTTAACTGAAAAAACTTATGTTGCAGTGGCTTTACCAGGGGCTGTGCTTCCTGGAAACTTCAAAATTAAACCTGCTAAAGTCCGTGGAGAAGAAAGCAATGGAATGGTCTGCGGGATAGAAGAATTGAACCTCGGAATGAGTGAAAATGCTCATGAAATTTGGATTTTAGACTCTAAAAAAGATTGGAAGGCTGGAACCCCTCTAATAGAAGCTCTTGGCTTAAATAAAGGATATAGCCCTGAAGAACTTTCAAAATTAATTACAATTCGAACAGCAGAAGTTGAAGGAATAATTCCTGAAGGAAAGCATCTTCACAGGGTTGTAACTGGAAAATTACTTAGCTTTGAAAAAATTGAAGATACGGACAATCTCCATATTGGACAATTTGATATTGGACACGGTAAAGCTCAAATTGTTTTTGGAAAAGTTTTTGAAATCTCTCCAGGAGAAATATTACCACTTGCATTACCTGGAGCCATTTTACCAGGTGGCGAAATTAAAAAAGGCGATTTCAAAGGAGTAAAATCAGAAGGAATGGTCTGTGGCGATTCAGAACTCGGAATCCAAAATTCAGAAGAGGGGATTACACGCTTTCCTGAGGGTACTCCATTAGGAGTTTCTGTTGCAGACATACTTGAGATGAACGGTTTTTCCCTTGAAATCGACAACAAATCCCTAACCCATCGTCCAGATCTTTGGGGGCATTATGGATTTGCTAGAGAATTTGCAGCGATTTTTAAAACAGATTTAAAGCCTATTGATTTTGAATTTGAATTTCCGAAAGAAAAAAGTTCTTTGGAAATCAAAATTGAAGATGAAAATGCATGTCGAACATTTACGGGATGTATCGTTAAAGGGATAAAAGCTGAAGAGTCTCCGCAATGGCTAAAAACACTGCTGCAGGCCGCTGGAGTACGCCCTATCAGTAATATTGTGGACATTACAAACTATGTAATGCTTGAGCTTGGACAGCCGATGCATGCATATGACAGAAAAATGATTGGAGAAGATTTCTTGGAAGCAAGATTTGCTCGCAAAGGCGAGAAAATGGAGACTATCGATCATAAAGTTCGAGAGCTTCGGAAGGAGGATCTTGTAATTGCGAATTCAAAAGGTCCGCTGGGACTGGCTGGAGTGATGGGAGGAGTCGACACAGAAATAAATGACGACACGACAGAAATTATTTTGGAAGCGGCTAATTTTGATCCTGTAACCGTTAGAAAGGGCTCAACTTACCATGGACTTCGGACCGATGCTATTCAAAGATTTGAGAAGAGTTTAGACCCACTCACTGCCAAACAAGCGCTTATTCGAGCTTGTCAGCTGATCAAAGAAATTTGTCCAGATGCAGTATTTGAAGGAGATATGGTAATCACTGGAACTCCAAAAATTCCTGAAATTGAAATAAAACTTGATCCTGAATATGTAAAATCTATTATTGGCAAGGAAATTGATGGGAAAGAAATGATAGAAACTCTTACGCGACTGGGGTTTGAAGTTCAACCAGATAAAATTTTAACTGTAAAAGTGCCGAGCTGGCGCGCCACAAAAGATGTGGATATTGCAGAAGATTTGATTGAAGAAATTGCAAGGATGCATGGATATGAAAATATCGAAGGGCGTCTTCCGCCGCTTCCAATCGTTCCACCGAGAGATTTTCCAGAGCGAAGCTTGAAACACAAAGCAAGACAAATTTTGGCTCTGGGGCTCAATTGCAGCGAAGTGGTGAAATATTCTTTTTACTCAAAAGAGGATGTTAAAAACTGCATGCTAGACGAATCGCGGCACCTCCGAGTAGATAATTATCTTTCAGAAGACCAGACGCATATGCGGACAACTCTTATTCCAAATATGTTGAAGGCCGCTCATCTCAATCTTAAATATCAAGATGAATTAAAAATATTCGAATTCGGACGAACTTATATAGAAAATGGCTACATGCCAACCGAAGAAAAACACCTCTGCGCAATATTTGCTAACGCGACTGAGCAATTCAAAAAAAATAAAAAGAAAGGGCAGCAAAGCTGCCTGTTAGACGAATCTTTTTACACGGCAAAAGGTACTCTTGAAGCTTTTTTCCAGCAATCCGGAGCAGAGGGATATAGATTCAAAAAAACTGACAACCCTCCAGCGTATGCGCATCCTAAAAAATGTCTATCGATTCAATACCGAGGTAAGACGATAGGTCATGTTTTTACGCTACATCCAATTGTTCTCAGAAACTATGACATTGAAGCCGATACGGCAGCCTTTGAATTGAATTTCACGCAGTTGATAGCCTCTGGCCTTAACAATATTACTTACAAACCACTTCCGAAACTTCCAAGTTTAACTTTTGATATTTCGGTAGTCTTAAATGAGAAAAAGGAGATCGCGGATATAGAAAAAATTATTAAAAATGAAGGTGGCAAGCTCATAAAATCAATTGAACTTTTTGATATTTACCAAGGTGAAAATTTAGGAGAGGGTAAAAAATCTCTAGCTTTTCGAATAACTCTTCACTCGGACGAAAGAACTCTCACGGATGAAGACATGGCCGGAATTCAGAAAAAAATATTCGACAAATTAATTACTTTAGGTGGCGAGATCAGAGGAATTTAATGTTTTACCCCAATTTTTTGATGGGAAATAATTTCGAAACAAGAAGAATCGGTGAAACAAAAACCGAACCAAAAAAACTAAAAAAGAAGATTTCTTTCAAAGGAGGAGATCTAAATTGGAGGAAATTTGGAGGAAAAACTCTAAAAGACGTAAATTGGAAAAAATGGCTTATCATAGCTCTGATTGGAGGTCCTCTATTCGGCTTTTTTCTGTTTTTTTGCATGGTCGTTTATTATTCTATCGGCCTTCCAGATGTTCGAAACTTAGATCAATACCGTGTTTCACAAAGCACATTTATATATGACCGAAATGGAGTTGAGCTATATGCAATCCACGGAGATGAAAATCGTGAATCAATAGAAATTTTTGATAGAAACAATCCCGCTTTTGAAAAAGAAAAATGTAACAAAGAACCCGATTTATGTGTTGAATCAGATGGATATCGAAACCTAATTCTCGCAACTGTAGCAATAGAAGATGATCGGTTTTTCAATCATCATGGGTTCGATGCGGAGAGACTTTTCAAAGCAGTTATTTCACAAGTAGTGCCAACCATAAGGGCTCGCGGTGGATCAACTATTACTCAGCAATACATAAAAAACACCCTGCTCTCACCAGAACAAACTATTTCTAGAAAAATGCGGGAATTGATTTTGGCAGTGAAACTTGAGAACGTTTTTAATAAAGAAGAGATCTTGGAACTTTACCTAAATCGCATTCCATATGGGTCAAATGCACATGGGATGGAGCTCGCCGCAAAGACATATTTCAACAAATCTGCGATAGACCTAACCCTTGCAGAAGCTGCAATTCTCGCAGCGCTCCCAAATGCGCCAACGCGATATTCTCCTTATGGCAATTATCGCTACGCTAAACTTTTCACAACTTTTACAGAAAAAGAAACTAAGAAAATAAAAAGCGAATCTGATTTAGAGCAAGATGAATTCGTGAGAGGGCTTCTTGGAACTGTTATAAGCTTGAATAGCGCAAACGAAATCACTGCCGAAACTGTAGAAGAAACTTCTGAAACCGAAGATAAAGAAGTAGAAAAACCAAAACGCTTAACTCCAGAAAATACGGAAATTGGGAATGGTCACATATATATAAAAGGCCGCGCCGATCTCGTGCTTCAAAGAATGGAACAGCTCGGGTTTATCACTGAAAAAGAGAAAAAGGAAGCGCTGGCAGAGAGCTGGGACAAAGAGTTTATACGAGCTCGAGAAAACATCATGGCTCCTCATTTTGTACTCCATATAAAACAATTATTAGAAGAAAAATACGGGAAAGAAGTGGTAGAACAAGGTGGCCTAAAAGTATATACAACCATCGATAGCGAACTTCAAAAAATCGCAGAGGAGGCAGTAACAGAACGTAAAGATTTTAACCAAACTAATTTTGAATCTGGAAACATAGCACTTGTAAGCCTGGATCGAGATACTTCTGAAGTGGTTGCAATGGTGGGCTCTGCCGATTATTTCGATGAAGAAATCGATGGAAGTGTAAATATGGTCATGAGCTATGTGCAGCCAGGATCTTCGTTCAAACCATTTGTTTTTGCATTGGCTTTCGCCAGAGGAATGTTACAACCGGCCACAATTCTTTATGATGTAGAGACCGGATTTGGCGGCCATTCACATATTGTGGAAAATTACGACGGTGAATTCTTAGGACCAATTCCTGTGAGACGTGCGCTTGCGCAATCCAGAAATGTCACTGCAATCAAAGCTTATTACCTCGCAGGGGAACAAGAAAATATTGTACCTTTTACAGAAGGTTTGGGGGTTGAATTTTTGGATGGGGAAACTGAGCACGGATCCTCGCTATCGCTCGGCTCCGCCGAAGTAAACCTCCTCAGCCTAGTCAAAGGTTACACAACTTTAGCAAACTACGGGATCCGCAGAGAGCCTGTAATGATTTTGAAAATAGAAAACAACGAAGGAGAAATCCTCGAAGAATTTGAAAGCCTAAAGGAAACTACTAAAATAGCTTTTGGTGAAATTATCGAAACGGAAACCGAAGAAACTTCAGAGCTTAGCAATCTCCGTGAACTAACTCCTGAACCTGCTGAGAACCTAAATCGCACACTCACTCGAGGAGAAAATGGAGAAGTGGTATTGGATCCCGAGGCCGCATATCTCATTAATGATATTCTCTCCGACACAGAGCATAGACTCGGCCCAAATTTAACCGTTCCAGGCTGGCAAAATGTAGCCAAAACCGGAACCAGCAACAAGCGTTTCGACAACGGAACTCCAGAAAATAAAGACGACGATAAAATCCTCCCGAGTAATACTCTCACCATAGGTTTCACGAGCGAACTCGTAACCGGAGTCTGGTCTGGAAATTCAGACGGCTCAGTGCTTCGTTGGAACGCAAACGGATATGACACGGCCGCTCCAATTTGGAAAAACTACATGGTTGGCGCTCATGCATATTTAACTACAGAAAAAAACATCAACCCAAGTCCATTCAGATCCCCAGCTGGAATTACAAAAATGGAAATCAGCCAAGCTTCAGGACTACTACCAAATTCTGAATCAACTCCATCAGATCAAGTTACAGAAGAGATTTTTGCTTCTTACGCAATCCCAACTGAAGTCGAAGATAAATTTGTAAAAGTAGAAATCGACAAGAAAACCAAAAAACTTTGGACTCCAAATTGTCCAGACATAAATCGACTAGAAAAAGATATGCAGGTCCACCGCACCAATTTTTCTGACTACACGGATTGGCAAGAAGGAATCGACAAATGGGCCGAAGAAGAAGAATCTTTTGTCCCCAAGGAGACCTGTGACGACGATTATGATAGAGAATTTGATGTAGACCCAAGTATTATGGTTCTAGCCCCTCACAAGTTCGCTGAAGTGCCATTTAAGCCATTTAAAGTTTATACATATGCCAGTTCTCCAAATGGAATTTCACATGTAGAATTCTACCTCGGAGAACAATTGCAATTTCAAGATAAGACTTCACCATTTATCGGCACTATCCGCCCACCAGTTACGGCTCGGGCCGGCTCTAAACGCATAATTACAGTCCGCGTCTACGATTCATACGGCTTCGCCAAAGAAGAAGTGTTTGAAGTCCGCTTCGACCCTCGCCTAAGCGAAATTAAGAAGCCAGACGGCTTTGATAAGCTATATGAGAATGATCTTAAAACCTCTCCCACAGAACTTGATTCCTAGTTTCGTGATGGAATAATACTTCGTTTGGCTTCACATAAGTTCCAAGTGCTGCAGGTGACCTTTCGGCTACCTCAACCTTTAGTTCTTTGAACTTATTTTTATTTTCTATACCAAGCACTTCTTCCATAAAGCTACATTTTTCAAAAGCCTCAATCGCCTCATTTATAGTAATCGGTAGAATTTGCTGTTTACGAGTTTTTATTTCCGATTTCATAGTTGAATATTCTATTTCTTCGGCACCAATTCCTTTCAATCCAGCTGAAACTAAGGCATAAAAAGTCATGTAAGGATTTGCATCTGGAGCAACGGTTCGAACTTCTACACGAGAAGCTTTTTCATTTCCAAGCGGAACACGAACCATAGATCCACGATCTACAGATGAAACTTTAATTTCATTTGGAGCTTCAAAATTCGGATCCAATCGACGGTAAGAATTAACACTCGGATTGAGGATCAAACACATTCCAGACGCGTTATAAAGAATCCCCGTCAAGAAACGATGAGCCGTTTCAGACAAGTTGTATTCTCCCGTTTTTTCATAAAAAATATTTTTACCTTCCTGCATAAATGACATATTGATATGCATTCCACTCCCATTAATTCCAGCCACCGGCTTTGGAAGGAAGCACGCCGTACAACCCATAGATTTAGCAACCTGACGAGCCGTGAGCTTGTAAAGCAAGATATAATCAGCCGTTGAAACCATGTCTGTATATTTGAAATTAATCTCAAATTGCGATGGAGCCACTTCCGGATGATCTTTTTCGTTTTCAAACCCCAGAGCTCTCTGCACCTCCGCAACTCTATCTATAAATTTTCGGAGTTTATCCTGAGGCAAAGCATTGAAATACCCACCTTTAGTCACATAAGAAAATCCATTATTTTCTACAAAATTCTGCTCGGCATCCATTCCTTCGAACAAAAACCCCTCCACCTCAGGAGCTACGTTCACAGACACTCCCTGTTCAATTCTAAGCTGTTCTCCAAGCGCATAAAGTTGAGATCTGTAATCTGAATGATACCATTTCCCATCCTTGTCACATACAAATCCAAACACAAGCACTTTTCCAGATCCAAACACATCTGCCGGAATCCATCTCATAGAAGACCAGTCAATTTTCAACCTCAGGTCAGAATTCCCAAGCGAAGTAAATCCAGTGATAGACGATCCATCAAAAGTTAGATTATCATGAGATTTTAATATGAAATCTTTGTCGTAGTCCAAAATATGAAGCTTCCCCTCTAGATCACAGAAACAAAGCATGACCGCCTTAACACCGGTGTTTTCACGAAGCTCATTTGTTAACTTTTCTTCAAAATATTCAAGTGACTTCCCATTTTCTTTTTCCCTCTTCAGGGTCAAATTCCTCTCTTTAAGCTCTTCATAAGAAAGCTCTAAAAAATTGGTAAGCCCATTTCCTTTGCTAACTTTGTAGGCTTCTAATTCTTCTATTAATTGATCAAAGGAAAGGTCTTTGCTTGCAGTGGTAGGTGTTTGTCCACCGGCCAAAGCAGTCTTTAAGGCGGTAGCAATATCTGCAGGAACCATGATAAATATTATTAAGAAATACTTTCCCTTTTTAACGGATTCTCATCCGTTTTCAAGGGCAAAATTTAAGCCAAAAACAACGTGCAGAAAGCTCCAACAGTTGTTTCAAAAGCCTTGCAAACAAAATCCAAAACCCCTACACTCAGCTTGTCGAAAATTTCTACAACAACTTTAAATTGACAGACTTAGGAAAAACTATTCAAGACATAGGCCTCTCAAAAAAAGAGGCTAAAATTTATCTCGCCTGCTTGGAGGTTGGTGAAAATAAAGTTTCAGTCATTGCCAAAGCCTCGAAACTAAATCGAGTCACCACTTACAACATTTTAGAAAAACTTTCCGAAAAAGGGATCGTTTCCCTAGTCACCAAAGATAACAATAAATTCTACTCCGCAATCAAGCCAGAAACCCTCTTAAAAAGGTCTGAAGCAAAATTACAAAACTTCAAAAAAACCCTCCCAATCCTCCAAAAACTTTCTTCACACACCGCCCCTCCAAAAATCGAATATTTCGAAGGCATCGAAGGCATAAAACAGGTCTACGCGGACACCTTAAATTCCAAAACTGAGATTTTGAATTATGCCAACTCTCAACTTATCCGCGAAACCTGGCCAGAATACGACCAAGAATACGTCGCCAAAAGAATAGACCGCAAAGTCTTTCTCCGAGGAATAGCCCCTCATGACGAACTTGGCCTCGAAATTATAGCAAACAACAAATCCGCTCACAGAGACATCCGCCTAGTCCCCGCAGACCTATTCGACTTTTCCAACGAAATCAACATCTACGACAACAAAATTTCAATAATCTCCCTCAAACACGACTTGATCGGCATCATCATCGAAAACGAAGACATCGCCAACACCCAGCGTAGCATTTTCCGCATGGCCTGGGAATTTACGAAAGCGCTCCAAAAACTTAAATAAATTAAAAAGTAATTCAAAGAAAATGAATCAAAAATTTCTATATATCAAAGTTATCTGTATAATAATCGTCGTTGCAGTGACACTTGGCAGCTACTCATTATTTAAAAAAGATCGACCCATGACCGAAGAAGAATCAATCGTTTTCGAAAACATACCCCAAATGGTAGTAAATGAACCAAGGGATGATAAACCAGCTGGATCCCTAAGCCTAGAAACTGTAACTGATTTCTTTTTTGCTATTCCTAATGAATATTTCCCAAATGAAGAACAGACAAAATACACTGAAGAACAAAAAGAAAAAATGATCGACATAATAGATGAGAAAAATTGGTATATAAAACTAAGCCCCGTCATGCACTGGGATGGTAGCGGAAGTATGGCTATGTTTTTATTGCCGGGAAGCGACACAAAATACATAATATTTGAAACAACAAAGTGCGAATCTATTTGTATGCAAGAAATACATGTCTTCGAGTATAAAAATAAAAAACTCACAGATATTACCGATGCAAGGCTTCCAAAAATAGATCAAGAAAAAGTAAAAACTGCATTCTTATACGTACTCCCACGTGAAGGCACAAAAATCAAAATCATCGAACAGCGTTCTCGCTTTGAAGACGAAAATCACGAAAAAAATATAGTAGCCGAAATATTCTGGAGAAAAGGTGTATTCAGCTTAGAATACAGATAGTTATGAATCCTTAGCAAGCAACCCAGCCTCAATAACATCATCCAAGTCTCCATCGAGCACATTATCAATTTGTGAAGTTTCCCACTTGGTACGCAAATCTTTTACCATCTTATATGGATGCATCACATATGAGCGAATCTGATGCCCCCACTCATTTTTCCCGAGGTCACCTTTGAGATCTTCAATTTTTTCAACTGCCTGCTCGTGCTTTAACGCGGCTAATTTTCCTCGCAATTGAGCCATGGCCCGGTCTTTATTTTGATGTTGAGAGCGCTCATTTTGGCACGAGACTACTATCCCTGTTGGCGCATGTGTAATCCGAACCGCTGAGTCCGAAGTATTCACGTGTTGGCCCCCGGCCCCACTGGCACGAAAAGTATCCACTCGAAGATCTTTTTCATTAATTTCAATTCCTTCCACATCTGTATCGATTTCCGGAACCACTTCTACTAATGCAAATGAAGTTTCTCGAGTATTCCCAGAATTAAACGGCGACAGCCTCACCAGTCTATGCACACCTTTTTCTTCTTTCAAAAATCCATATGCAAGAGGCCCTTCGATCAAAATTGTCACATGTTTCACCCCTTCCGGCTCACCGTCAGTTTTCTGCAAAATCGTTGTTTTAAAACTTTTCTTTTCCGCATATCGCAAATACATCCGAAGCAAAATCGACACCCAATCCTGAGCGTCCACTCCACCCGCTCCAGAATAAATCGAAAGAATCGTATTCCCCGAATCAAACTCCCCACTCATAAATAATTCCACCGAAGCTGATTTCAAATCCTTCTCCAAACTTTCAACATCGCTATGCAATTGCGCCCTATCTTTATCCGAATCATCATGTTCTTCAAAATAAATTTCCAGAAGCTCGGTAAGCTCCTCACACCGGGCCCTCATCCCCTCCCACAATTCTTTTTTCTTCGAGAGATGATCCAATTCTGTAGTCACTTTTTGTGCCCGTTTTTGATCACCCCAAAAATTCTCATCCATCGTAGAAGCCTGGAGCTCCGCGATTTTCTTTTCCATTCCAGGCAAATCAATAAAGCCTTCCGCCTTATCTATTTCTCCCGCAATATGTTTCAATTTATCCTTGAGTTCCTGCATATAGTGTAGTTAAGTATCGACGCTAAATATACATAAGTCCTCCCCAGAATGAAAATAGTTTCGCTAATCGCTCAAATCCTATCCCTAATCCTCATTTCCAGCTCCCTTGTCGGCTACACTGGCAAATTTTCTTACATTTTCGAGCTTTTTTCACATTTCAAACAACATTTTTTGTTGCTCGGAATCGTTCTTCTTGTATTTTTCATCTTCAAACACGATTTCAAAGTCCTTTTCGCACTCGTTCTCATAATCACGCTTTTAAATATTTTCGAATTAGCTCCCTGGTATTTGAACCGCCCAATTCTGCATGCAAGCACCAACCAAAACTCAATAAAACTCATCACGGCAAATATAAAATTCAATAATTCGAATTACTCTGCTTTTCTCGAATTTATAGAAAACGAAAATCCGGACATTATCTTCATGCAAGAATTAAATGAAGATTGGATCGCTGCAATATCCTCACTTCAAAAAACACACCCACATTACAAAATTTACGACCCAGGCCTTAACTTCGGAGTTGCAACTTTTAGTAAGTTTCCCATTTTAAATTACAAAATCCTAAACATCGGAGAATTCAAAACTCCAAGCTTAATTACCGACATAAAAATTTACAAACAACATGTCAAATTCATAAACATCCACCCAATGCCACCCATCAGTCCGCGACTTTTTAAAAGTAGAAATCAGATGTTCGAAGAAGTCGCAAAAATCATAAAAACCTCAACCCTACCAACCGTCCTCGCCGGAGATTTCAATACAACAATGTGGTCTCCACATTACAAAAAACTCTTAAAAGAAACCAATCTAAGGCCCGCCAACAAAGGCTTCGGTCTGCAACGAACCTGGCCCCATGGCCCCGCTAATTACACAAATTTCCTCACCTCTGAAAAAGGAAAAGGCATCGACATCCTCCCCGCCCGCCTAATCTACAACCACCCAATCAAACTCCCAATCGACCACGTTTTAATTAGCCCAAATTTCCAAATCCAAAACCTCAAATCCGGCCCAAATATAGATTCAGATCATTTACCGGTGATAGCAGAGATTTTATTCTGAAAACCAAATTTCATTGAATTCTCCCTCCACTTCTACCACGCTCTCAGAGCGCTTCTCAGAAGCAAATTGTGTAGGCGCCCAAGCAAATAATACCTCAAACATTTCATCCACAAGCTTTGGAAGTTTTTCTCCTGGATTCTCATTAACTTTTGCCTTGAGATCTGGACGAGTGCTTAAAAAAGTATTTACCATTGTCATTATCAATTCTCGAAATGTTATTACATTCCCATTTTCCTTTCTTTCTGAAACGTATTGTTTATAACTATCAGGGTCCGCTATGTGTCCTTTGATCCAAAAATGCATTAAAAAGGCCATCTCCATTCCAATATCAGATTTCTCCAATCTTTTTATTTTCTCATCCATCGTAGCCATCGCTTCTAAAAAACCTTCAAACTCACTGTGCATATCATCAGCCCCAGCGAATAATTTATCCATAAAGCCCTCCTCTTTATCCGAAGCTCCACTCGCATCAACGCCCTCAGGGACGTTTTCAGCTCCATTTGATTCCAAATTTCCCATAAAGATTTATTTAAAATAATTAATTCCGTTAAGAATAGCACGAAACCGTATTTATCTCAATATCGCATTCAAGAAAAACTATTTTCTTTTAACTCACTTTATATTACCATGCTACCTCTTTTTTATTAATTTTCATGAAAGCAATTCGAGAGATGTTTATGCTGCAAGGTTTAGCAACCGAAGGCGATATGACGTATAAAGAGCTGCATCCCTGGGTAAAGGATAGGTTAGGACGTTTTGGTGAAAGTGTGTCTTCAGGGGCCATCTACACATGGAGTAATCAAGCCGTTTTTTTTAAAAACCGGCCCAAATATAGATTCAGATCATTTGCCTGTGATAGCGGAGATAAGTTTTTAACCTCTCTGCCAAACCTCATAAAACCTTTTTTCTAAAACGCCTATATTTTCACGGTACTGCTCATCAAATACCCCAGTTTGCGAAGGTACCCAAGCAAATAGTAGCTCGAACATATGATCGATAAGCTTTAGGAATTCTTCATCCGGATTTTCACTTACTTTAGCTTTTAACTCAGGTCGATCTTCAAGAAACAGATCCGCCATAATCATCAATCTTTCTTTTAATGTAACTGCATTTCCTTCCTCTTTTCTCTTGCCAAGATACTCTCTATAAGAATCTCGATCTTCAGGGCCTCCTATATATTCAAGAATCCACAAATTAAGCAGGAGGGTTATATTTGGACTAATATTAGATCCTTCCACTTTGGCACATTTTTCATCAAATACAGACATCCCCTCCAATAAGCTAGCCACATTATCTTGCGTTTGTTCAGCTTCCACGAAAAACCTATCCAAAAAACTTTCGTTTTGAGCCCCTTCATTTCCTTTTACCGGCTCATTGCCGCTTTCAACACGCCCCGATTCTATCCCCCCCATAATTTAATTGTTAAAAACTTACACCTTCCACAAATTATACCACAAAGCTCTCCCTCCTTCAATGGCCCTCGTCGACAAAACTTTCATATACATATTCTCTCAAAAACATTAAACTACCGGCGTTAATAAAATGCCTCAGAGAAATATGACACCGAAGTTTAAAATAATTTTGAATACGATCTACCAGTTTAGTGGACGGGTGATGAGCGGGCTTGTTTCGGTGGTGATTGTTAAACTAATCTCGAATTATTTGGGAGTCGCGGGGTATGGAGAATATGCGTCTACATATGAGTTTTTGAGCTTTTTTGCGATTTTTGCGGATATGGGGATTTTTACAATAGCAGTGCGAGAAATGTCACTTTATGAAGATGATAAAAAAATGCTTTCGAAAATTTTTGGGAATATTTTGTCGATTCGGTTAATTTTGACGATAATTATGATGATTTTGGCGGTAGGAGCGCTCTTTTTGATACCTCAATATGGAGTTACTCGAATCCCACATGCCGGAATAATTGCCAGTTTTGTGACGTTGGCGACCATGATGACTGGAACTCTCTCGGCGGTACTCCAATTGTTCTTGAAAATGGGAAAGGCGACTGCGGCTTTTCTGATCGGAAAAGGTATCATTTTGGCTTACATGCTATATGCGGTTCTGTATGCCTACAAGGATAATCCTGATATGGGATTCTTTCACTTGTATGTTGCAGGAATTTTAGGAGGAATTGTGACAGTGGCGTTGACTGCATACTTCGCAAATAAATATGTAAAAATTCGGCTACGTTTCGACTTTGATTATTGGAAAGAGATTATCTGGAAAGCGGCTCCGTATGGCGCTGCGATTATCCTAAATCAGGTGTATTTCAGAGTAGATTCAATCCTACTTTTACTGATAAAGGGCCCTGCTGAAGTTGGGATCTACGCGGTCCCTATGCGGATTTTGGAAGTTCTCACCGTAATATCATTTTTCTTTATGAATGCAACCCTACCAACCCTCACGAGGGCATTCAAAACAGGGGTTGAGGAAGCTAGAAAAGTTATACAATTTGCATTCAATTTTTTGACGATGGCCGGAGCTCCAATAATAGTCGGAGGCTTCATTTTGGCCTATCCGATTATATTTATAATCTCCAGTCCGGAGTTTTTGAGTAGAGTTGACGAAGGTTTTTATGGTTCGGATATAGCTTTTAAAATACTCACAATTGCACTCGTTGGAGCTTATCTTTCGACCCTATTTACGTACATTTTGGTAGCTACCGAAAAGCAAAAATTGGTCCTGTGGATCAATGGGGCTGGAGCGCTCTTCAACGTCATCGCAAACATAATAATAATCCCTGAATTTGGCGCCCGTGGAGCGGCATACACCAGTGTCGCATCTGAGGCCTTAATAGTAATAATAGCTGCAACAATTTGTTACAAAAGTCTAAAAATTCGAATCGACTTTGTACCACTATTTAAGATCATGCTTTCGGCCACTGTGATGGGGGTTGCCGTATACTTTTTACGCGACCCAAGCTACCACTTTTTTGGCTTACAGAACAAAAACGTTTTATTTTTGATCCCTCTTGGGGGTATAATCTATCTCGGCATGCTCGTCTTGACGGGAATGCTAACAAAAGAAACTTTCAAAAACCTAAAGGCAAATGGATAAACTACGGGCAGAGCTCGACCAAATGAAGATCGATTACGAAAAGCAATATGGCATTGCGATTTTTGACATAGATTTCGCAGAAGAAGGAAAAAGACTGCTCCTCACGGGCACCGTACTTCTCGAAGGACAGAAAAATTATGTTAAGAAGATTGTTAAAAAGCATTTCTCAGGCCAAGTTTTGAATCAGCTCACGGTGTTGAGCAACCGCACAACTCCTCCTCCACTAGGATACGGAATTGGCAAAAAGCCCCTGATGGACGTCTACATAAAGCCTCTCAAAAACTTCTCTGAATTAAGCGACTCCGCACTAAACAGAAACCGTGCAACTCAATGGCTCAAGGGCGACCCGCCTTTTCGAATGATTGCTGACTACGAAAAATGGACTCTCGTACAATTAATCGACAACACTATTGGCTGGGCAAGAACCACAGAAGTGAAAAAAGTTGCAGATTGCACATTCCCAGAATACAAACGAAACATTCACTACAAACGATTAAAAGAAATTGCAAAAAGCTACCTCGACACTCCTTATCTCTGGGGCGGCATCAGCCACCGAGGAATTGACTGTTCTGGGCTTGTACAAAGGGTTTTTCTCGAGAGCTCATCAATCCTGCTTCCAAAGCATTCCGAGGATCAGGCGGAGCTCGGTAAAAAAGTTTCAATCGTAAAAGCTAATACAGGGGACTTATTTTTCTTCCTAGAGCTCAAAAAAAAGACCAGTCACGTAGGAATACTCTTAGACCCAAGGGAACAAATGATCGTACATTCATGCCTCAAGAACAAAAAAGTGAAAATCGAAACACTCGACGACATTCTGAAATCTTACCGACTTAAAGATATTAAGCGCATCTAACATGAATCTCGAACAGCTGAAACCCCTCAATATTCACGTTATTGGCTTAAGCGCAGTAGAAGGCTCTTCGATCATAGAATTCTTATGGAGCAATGGAGTGAGAAATATAACAGCCCATGATTTTTGCAAAAAAAAGGGGTTTGTTCCGCGTTTTGCCAAACGTAATCCAAATTTAAAAACCGAGGAAAGAAAGGCGCGACTTCAAATTCTAAAGCTTCCTGAGATAAGAAAGCATTTTGAAGATTCGTACCTCACAGGTATCGAAAATGCTGATTTGATTTTCGCAAGCCAGGCCTGGTACAAGTACAAATTCAATTTCCCAAAACTAAAAGATGCCAAAGAAAAAGGGACTCCATTCAAAACTATCATCAATCTATATCTCGATTTATTCCCTGGTGTAACCATTGGGATCACCGGCTCAAACGGAAAAACAACAACGACATCTCTCGCCCACCACGTACTAAAAAGTCTTCACGATGGCCAGGTTTTTTCATCGGGAAATATTGATTCGACTTCCCAGGATTTGGACAAAATTCTCTCCGCTTCAGAAAGCGATATTTTGATATTAGAAATTTCAAACAGACAGTTGAAGCTCCTTGAAGACAGCCATGCCGCTTTTAGTATTGTCACCAACATCACGGAAAACCACCTAGACGAACATGATTCATTCCAAGAATACGCTGAGACAAAACTAAGGCTCTGCCAAGGCTCGATCCCTATTCTCAACGACAAAGATGAGGCCACGAAACTTTATTCAAAAATCGAAAATCCGATCTGGTTTAATAATGAAGATATTTTGAAAGAATTCAAGCTCAAGGCTTCTGACTATCCATTGGCAGGGCAGCATAACTTAGAAAATCTTTATGCCGTACTACATCTCCTAAAGACGCTGAAGACAAATGGAAAAATCAATTATGAAAATTCTCAAATCAAGTCGGCCCTTCAATCTTTCAAAACGCCTCCAAGGCGTCTGGAGCCGATAGGAGAGCTAAACGGAGTAAATGTAATAAATGACCTAAGTTCAACCACCCCCACGTCTACAGTCAAGGCTGTGGAGGCCTTCTCTGACTCAGCCTTTAGCCTGGTCCTCGGCTGCGATCACAAAGGCGGAAACTATGATGAATTAATCGAAAAATTATCTTCACTTCAGAAAAGTGGAGTTTTGAAAAAAATATTTGTACTTCCTGGATCGATTCGCGAACTCTTACACAATTCCGGTCTCGAAATAACTAATGCTCAGAATTTTGAAGACATAGCAATTCAGACAAGTCCAGATTTTGGAAAACACCTATTGGTATCTCCTTCTGGTGAACATGTAATTTCGGTACACCTAAAAAACAAGAATCTCAAAAAGATCTTTTCTATTTGTCCTCCTCAACAAGCGAATACTTGATTCCAAGCTCCTCATCGTCAATACCTACTATCAAATGGGTCGCCCCACAGTTTTCACAATACAGCATGTCATCGATTTCGTAATCAATTGGGTCCACTTCCATTTCGGTGCTGCAGTCATAACATTTGTACATAGTGAACAGATTAAATTGCAAAGTGTGGACCGAAGATATAACTTAGTCGTGCGTGCATATTAAAAAGTTTTCCCAAGAATGCAAGATAATTTTCAAAAAATGTCGAAATATGTTCAAAAAACGCCTATTTCTGCACCAAAAAAGCTGCACAAAGATTTGAATTTTTACATAAAAAGATGTGATTTGCATCCGCTGGGCTCACACAAGCCATTTGCCGCCATAGCTCAAGTCAACGAGCTAAAACACACTGGGCAAAAAGGAGTAATTTCAACTTCGGGAAACGCAGGGATCTCCGCGGCCTATTTCTCAAAAAAAGAAAATGTACCCGTCTATATCTTAGCCTCACCAAAAACCAATCCCGCAAAATTAGCAGCGATTCAATCTATGACAGACTTATTATTCCTTTCGGAAAAGCCTAGCCGATTCACAAATTATATAAGTTCTCAGCATAACCTTCACAATCTCCGCCCATCCATGGACGATCTTGCGATAGAGGGTTTCAAAAACTTAGCCAAGGAAATTCATACACAATCCAAAGCCACTCCAAAAGAAATTTACACATTCGGCACCAGCGGAGCTTCGTTCATAGGGCTTTACAAAGGCCTCAAAGAATTAAACCTCCCAACCCTCCCACGCCTACACTTCATCACGGGAGCTGCCGGTTCTCTCGGAATAAAGAACACACCTCGAAAAAAACAAATTCTCCAAATCCTAGAAGAAACAAATGGAAGGGAATTCAAAATCTCCACCCAACAACTACAAGAATTCAAAGAAAATTTCCCAGAAATAATCCTCTCTGACGAAAGCCTAAGCTCGATCATCGCAGCCCTATCAAACAACGCAAGCGAAACCTCTCTCGTAATTTCCACTGGAAAAGCATGGCCAGACACCACCTTTGACCTATCCTCCCTCCCAACTATCAATTCATTCAACGACTGTGACCAATTAATAAAACATGGACAACATTCTAAATAAACACTTGATCGTATTTGTCGCCAAAGACTTCACCCGAGGTCTCGGCCTCGAAGAAATCCTGCCCAATTTCGCAATAGTCTGCGGATACAATTCCCCAGCTCTCACAAAACTAAAAGAAAAAGGTACGAACATCCTCGTAACCGACCTCCCAAACAGCGGGAAAATCCTCGAATCAGAAGAAACGGTCCAATACATAAACGACCTCAAAAAAGAATTAAATTGCCAAGAAGTCTCAATCCTCTGCTTCAAGGGAGATTCAAAAAGAGAATTCAACTGCAAAAAAAATGGCTGGAATTTCCTAAATCTAGATGCGACCACCACGAACTACCTAGAAAGCAAAATCAATTTCCAAACCCTCACAGAAGAGATTGAAATCCCGCTCCTCCCAACCTTAAGCGGAAAAATGAAAGACCTAAATCCCACAGGCCTCTCAGAAAACTTAGTCCTCCAATACACCCACGGCTTCGCCGGAAACTCAACTATATTCACAACACAAGAAGAATTCCTAAAATTACAATCCAAGTCCCCAGAAAGAAAAGTTAAAATCACCCCATTTATAGAAGGTCAAACTCTCACTTTAAACGGCTGTATCTACCAAGATAAAATCTTCCTTTCTCATCCATTCACACAAAAAACCGGAAACCTAAAATTCACCCGCTACCAAGGCGGCAGCTACGGAGTTATTTTCGACAGCGATGAATTCCCAAGTCACCTCCTAGATCAAACCCTCCACTCATCCTACGAGCTCACCAAAGCCTTCAAACGCCACGGCCTCAGAGGATTTTTTGGCATAGACCTAATCACAGACGGCAAAACGGTCTACCCAATCGAATTAAACCCACGATTAACCGCCAACATCCACCCTTTCACAACCCAGCAAGCCCACAACCACCTCCCCCCATTTATATTTCTTCACATCTTGGAATTCCTAAACCTCCCAATCCCAACCCCCGCCTGGAAAGACTACCTCCACCCACTAAAAGGAGAAACTACCGTCTACAGAAACCTAGGAGACACCCCAATCAAAATCACAGAGAAATCCACCTCGCCTCATTATTCATTCTCAGACCTCCTCACAAACCCTTCTCTAAAAGAAATCACAATAACTCCAGGCAAGGACTCAGAGGTTCTACCAGATGGAAAACTGAAAGAAATTTGGAGGATATAAACACCCTTCCTTCAACTTAAAAAACTTCAAGAAACCAGCGACTTCATCCAACTCGTTTTTATACTTCCCAAAACAAAAATCAATTGCCCACAACCCAAAAAACCAGTATAAACAAGCCACTACCCCTCCAAATATTGCGCCTAAAAACGAGTTGTACGAAATAAATAAGCTGCAAATTGCTTGCATAAAAAGCTAACTAAATGTTAATCTCGATTCTCGACAAATTCTAATAAAATTTCATATGTCAAATGGTCGCCTAGATAGGCTTATTGAAACTGCTGAGTTGGAACACAAAGTCGCATGCCTTAACGGTGGCGGTGGAAATAGAGAGTTTGAAGCATCTAGTGGAGCTTTACAGGCACTAAAAGATGCTAGAGAAACTCTGGGTTCAGATGAAGATCCAACATTGGCGGAAGTTGAAGCACATGTTGTAGAAAGTGTCACACGTGTGAAGTTGTTAGGCATGCTAACCTTGTTAAGAGGACCAAAATATAAATGGCTACATATTGGCGACAAAAGCGAACTGAAAGATGCTAAACCTCCATTAAATGGAATGCGCACTGAACATGAAATTTTAGAATCATTTAGGGGAACTCGAATCGAGGTTTTAAGACTATTTTTAGAAAAGTATGGCGAATAATATTCGCTTATTTTCATCGTACAACAGTTGATATACGGTTGCGCTCACTAGTTCGCTCCACCCACAATGTTCGGTCATTTCAGTGGTTGAAATATTTTACCACTTCCATTACCCTCACATCGTCGTATATCAACAAACCGTTGTACGAAATGTTCAAATACTTTATACTCAAACATCAAATTCTAACTTAATAATTATGAAACTTACTTTCGAAGCCAAAAAAAACGTTGCAGGAGGAACCTTTATGGAG
>JABINC010000040.1 GCA_018697675.1 Candidatus Peregrinibacteria bacterium | reverse complement strand
CTGGATCAGCACCTTTGAGCCTTGAAAATGAAAATTGTGGAGCTTTTACGCCCACATGATCAAGATCTAAGGTCTGATAACATTTTTGACGCTCTTCTTTTGGAAGTACCCGCCCAAGCATGGCATGTGTAGCAATTTCTATGAAATTATGGCCTGTGACTTTTGAGGCAAATGGGAATGAGCGGCTGGCCCTGAGGTTACATTCGATAACTTTAATTTCATTGTTTTTTGCTAGGAATTGAATATTAAACGGCCCTGTGATGTTGAGAGCTTTTGCGATTTTTTTGGAAACTGCGCGGACTCTTTTTATAGTCTCAAAATACAGCTTCTGTGGAGGCAAAATTATTGTTGCATCTCCTGAATGAACTCCAGCATTTTCGACATGTTCAGAGATCGCCCAGATCAAAATTTCTCCTTTGTGAGCTACTGCATCCACTTCAATTTCTTTTGCATTTGTGAGGAATTTCGAGATCACAACCGGAGCTTCGGATGAGATACGGGCCGCCTTAGCTAGATAATTTTTGAGGGATTCTTCGTTTTTTGCGACGCTCATAGCAGCACCAGAGAGAACATAAGAAGGTCTCACGAGCACCGGATAGTGCACTTTTTCTGCAAACTTATAAGCATCTTCTTCTTTTGAAAACTCTTCCCATTCTGGTTGATCAATTTTGAGATCATCAAGTAATTGTGAGAAAACATGTCGGCTTTCCGCTCTGTCTATATCTTTTGGTGAAGTCCCTAGTATTTTCACATTCTCTTTATCAAGCTTGATAGCCAAATTATTTGGAACCTGCCCTCCGGTTGAAAGAACGACCCCTTCTGGATTTTCCTTTTCATAAATATCAAGCACTCGTTCCAGTGAGAGCTCATCGAAATATAGCTTGTCACATGTGTCGTAATCCGTGGAAACAGTCTCCGGATTGTAGTTGATCATTATGGTCTCATAGCCCTCTGCAGCAAGCGTTTTTATGGCTGTCACACAACACCAATCAAACTCCACAGATGAGCCAATGCAGTATGGACCTGAGCCTAGAACTATTGCCCTCGGACGAGTGTTATCACTAAAAACTATATCATCCTCTGTCCCATGATAAGTCATATATAAATAATTGGTCTGAGCCGGGTATTCTGCGGCTAGGGTATCGATCTGTTTTGTCACCGGAAGAATGTTCATTTTTTTACGCATTGATCGAATTTCCGCTTCAGTTTTTCCAGGCCTTACAAGTGATATTTGCTTGTCGGAGAAACCGTGTTTTTTGGCTTTTCTCATTAAATCTGCCTCAATGTTTTTGGCTTCCTTCAATTTAAGTTCAGTATCAACTATGTTTTTTAATTTGTATAAAAACCATGTGTCAATTCCCGAGATTTCATTAATTTTTTCTGGAGTCCAGCCTTGGTGCATGGCTTCTACTACCGCCAGAATTCTTTTTGGAGTTGGATTTGCAATCGCTTCTTCTAGTTTCTCTGTTTTGATGCCAAGTCTTTCATTTCCCGACAGTCCATAAAGTCCAATTTGCAGCATTCTGAGTCCCTTTTGGATTACTTCTTCGAAGGACCGCCCAAGCGCCATAATTTCACCCACTGATTTCATTTCTGAAGTGATCTTATCTGATACCATTCTGAATTTATCAAGGTCCCATCTAGGAATTTTCAATGCCACATAATCCAGTGCTGGTTCGAAACAGGCTGTAGTACAACCAGTTACTGCATTTTTTAATTCTGGGAGTGTGTAATTGAGAGCGAGCTTTGCGGCCACATGAGCTAATGGATAACCAGTAGCTTTTGAGGCGAGCGCAGAGCTACGCGACAAGCGAGCATTTACTTCGATCACACGGTACTCGCGTGATACAGGATCCAACGCATATTGAATATTACATTCTCCAATAATGCCAAGGTGCCGAATCACTTTGAGAGCGATTTCACGCAACATATGATATTCATGATTGTTCAAAGTTTGTGATGGAGCTATCACTATCGACTCACCTGTGTGAATCCCGAGAGGGTCAAAGTTTTCCATGTTACAAACCGTGATACAATTGTCCGCACAGTCCCGAACCACCTCGTATTCAACTTCTTTCCACCCTTTCAAACATTCTTCCACAAGAACCTGTGGGCTATAACTAAAAGCCGTATCAAGCATTTTCGCAAGCTGTTGCATGTCGTATGCGAATCCAGAGCCCTTGCCTCCGAGTGCAAATGCTGCACGAATCATCAATGGAAATCCAATATCTTCCGCTGCACGAAGTGCATCTTCTTTGCTCTCACATGCGAAACTACGTGGCACATGTACATCGATTTTTCTAAGCTCTTTGTTGAAAAGATCTCTATCTTCTGTTTTTTGAATAGCTTCTACCGGAGTTCCGAGCACCTGAATATTGTATTTTTCCAAAATTCCCCCTTCAAATAATTCGACCCCACAATTCAAAGCGGTCTGCCCTCCAAATGAAAGCAAAATTGAATCAGGCTTTTCTTTTTTTATCACCTCTTCTACGAAATAGGCATTTACCGGAAGGAAATATATTTTATCTGCGAGACCTTTTGAGGTCTGGTTTGTAGCAATGTTTGGATTTATAAGAACCGTTTTCACACCCTCCTCTTGCATCGCTTTTATCGCCTGTGACCCCGAATAATCAAATTCTCCAGCTTCTCCAATCTTAAGAGCGCCAGAACCAAGAATCAGAACCTTTTCCGGACGAATCCGGCTTTTTTTGGGCTCTGTCTCTATGTTGCTAATGTTATCGTTTTTCATCTTTTGAAGGATTTATACAGAAAATTCCCATTCAAAAAAAGATCAAATCATATAACCTGCGAAAGGTTGTGTTGACGAAAGAGTAGTTTAGTAGGGTTTTCCCTCATCGTCGTAAAAGAAACCATTACTATCTAATCCAAAGATAGCTGTAAATACCTCCGACTGTTTCAACTGAAGGGCTAAGTTTATCAATTCTGCCTGTCCATACAATGCTACGCCCTCTTCCATTACCATATCCTCTATGGTTACAGCTCTTCTTGCAGGCTCTCCATCTTCTACTCCATCTTCTAAACTTCTAGGCCATATAATAGCCTGCCCAACGGAATCCGCCAGTTCACTTGCTATCCCTAATCTCACGTTATCCGCTGCAATAACAGCTTGAATCATTAATTGCTCTGCCTCTGGGTCTCGCCCAAGATTTACCTCTTCCAAAACTGCATCTTTTGATTCTTGTGACATTGCATTCCACAATTCAAATGGTACGTCCCCTCCATTAGCAATCGACCTCATTGCAACAACCGTCCCTTCCAACAAAACATCTTTTAATAGAGAGATTAATTCGGATGAATCTCCATCTTTCATCAATACTTTCTTTAAATAAAGAACTGCCGCTCTTATTTTATTGTGATTATTCATACTAGCAGCCAGGTCTATAAGAGACATGAATTTTTCAGGCCTGTCTTCTAAATCAAGCGCTATATCTTCCTGACCATGTAGATATAATGGATGTAGAAAATTATCACCCCCCAAACCCCTTCTTTCTGCGATTCTCACTATAGTATCTAATATTGAATTAGACCAAGCAGACAGCGTAGAAGCTAAGTCCAATTGATCCGACCCCGTGCTTCCTTCATCCAAAAATAGCCCGTACATCACTTCTATTAACGGCATGAGAAAACTCCTTAATTTTTCGCCTCTTAACGCTGTTGCTATTTCTTCATCACCTACCTCTGTACATTCTCGAATTAGGCCTTCTTCTGTTTCCTCAACTAATCTTTCTATCATCGTTTCATAGCGATCCGCTGAACTCATTGCCAGTGCAATTGTTATTGGATCCATTTCATCTGGATTTGACATAGTTTTATTGTTTTGAAATCTAGAGGTGGATTATACGTAGCTTTGAGCATTTTGTCAAATAAGACTGTTTAAGAGTTTTTCAATGCCCTTCTTTGAACTGCAATGCTTCTAAAATATGGGAGTCTTGAATAGCGCCTGAGTTGTCGAGATCGGCTATGGTGCGAGCAATTTTTAGGATGCGGAAATATGCACGGGCAGACAGGTGATAACTTTCTATTGCTGATCTTAGGATTTGTTTTTGAGAAGGGGCGAGCAGGCAATACGTATCGACTTGGGCAGAGGTCATTTGAGAGTTGGTAATAATGGATTTGGTCATCATGTTATCCAAGGGAGAATTGAGTATTGCGAATCGATTTTGTTGAATCTGTCGCGCCTTTATCACACGTTGGCGGATGGCTTTTGAGGTTTCAGCTTTTTGAATGTTTATCAATTTATCCGTCTCAACCCTTGGGACATTTACGGTGAGATCTATTCTATCTAGAAGGGGGCCTGAAATCTTTTTTTGATATCGCCTTATCTCTGCTCCGGAGCACATGCATTCTTTTTTTTCGTCGCCGTTAAAACCGCAGGGGCATGGGTTCCAAGCAGATAGAAAAATGAAATTCGCTGGGTATGTGAATCGCGCATTCAAACGACTAATTGTAATCGAGTTTTCCTCTAAAGGTTGGCGTAAAGACTCTAGAGTGGCGCGTGGAAATTCAGCGAGTTCGTCCATAAAAAGCACTCCGTTATGAGCGAGGGAAATTTCGCCTGGGATGCCTTTTTTGCCCCCTCCTAAAATCGAAATCTTGGATGCAGAGTGATGGACTGTGCGGAATGGACGCATAGCTACAAATTGTGATGAGTTTTTGGAAGATGTATCTTGCGTCAAATTGGCTACCGAATATATCTTTGTTACTTCCAATGCTTCATCAAATGTGAGTGGCGGCAGGATTCCGGAGAAGGCTTTGGCTAGCAGACTTTTCCCTGAGCCGGGCGGCCCCGTGAACGCCACATTATGCCCTCCTGCCGCCGCAATCTCGAGCGCCCTTTTTGCAAAAACTTGCCCTTTTATATCTGAGAAATCCACTTCTGGGATTTGTTCGTAGGATGTTGATTCGGATTTGGAATTTTTTCTTTTTGGCTTTTGGAATTTCATCTCAACCAAGTCTTTTAAACTCTCCACTCCCAATATTTCAATCCCTTCAACTAGTGAGGCTTCTTCCAAATTTTTAATTGGGACAATGACTTGAGAAAGCCCCTGATCTTTGGCCATAATCACTGATGAAATCACTCCTGAAACTGGCTTTACGCCACCGTCCAAGGATAATTCTCCGAGTATGAGTGTGTCTTTTGTGTCGAGAATAATAGAAGGCAACTTCACTTCTCCTGCTGCCTTGAGGAGTCCATATGCAATGCCCAGATCATAGCAAGTGCTGTGTTTTGGAACATTTGCTGGAGAGAGATTTATGATTTTTCTCAACTGAGGAAACTTAAATCCGGAGGCTTTTATGGCCGCGTAGACCCGTTCTTTCGCCTCCTTGATTTCGGCTCCAGGGAGCCCAACTATAGAGAATTGCGGCAAGCCATTTATCACTACTATCTCTATAGTCACGGCCTGTGCTTCGAGTCCGAGTATTGCCGAGGAAAGTATTTTTACGACCATTTGTATAAGGGTTAAATTGCAAAGTTAAATGTACTTCAAAAAAAATCCCCTACTTCATAGCAGATGAATCTAAAAATTCTTTAAAATCTGGTTTAAAAAAATTCTAAACTTTTAGTCTTTGATCTCTCCAAACTTAACTTCCCATACCTTTTCACTGTTTCCAAATAGCACCATATTTTTATTCATTTCACCATCCTCAATCGCAATCTCAACACGATTTATTAGACTCTCTAATCCATAAATTTTGGTATATTTATCGAATTGAATATTGTAATTCACAAGCACCGATTCACGACTCAAAGAAACCTCCAAGGTCTCTTGCAAAATATTATTAAGAGCATCTCCAAATGGAGCATACTCCTTGTTTACCGCATAGGTTATATTGTTTTCATCCCTCCAAACAATCGCAGCATCGCTACTAATTATCGAAAGATTTGATGCCAGTTTTTTCGTTTGTAAATCAAAGATGCTGTAAACGCTCATATTTTCTTCTCCCGGAAAAACTGATCCAATAAGAAGACTTTGATTTAATGGGCTGAATTTCACATCTTTTACCCCCTGTATTGTTAATATTTTTTCACGTGAGTTTTCAACTGTATTCACCAGAAATATTTCACCTTCTTCTTTGTCATATACGATGATGAAATTTTCATCATTTGAGATAAAAATCTTTGGAGAAGAAATCGGCTTTGTGAAATTGGCCACTGGAGTTATAGAACCCGGCACAAATTTATTTAAGCTTTGCAGATCCCCATCCTCTGACCGCATAAAATAAAGCGTGTCACTTTTTGGAGCATATGCATACGTCTCCACCTCACCTAAATTAATCTTCTTCAGCGACTTTTTTTCGACATCTAGCAAGTAGTTTGTTTCACCTTCTGTATCGAGGCCGTAAAAAAATGCGTATTTCAAATTTGGCGAGAGTTTGAAGTCAGAAAAACGATCTGGGAGTGGCCGCAGAGCTCTATCTTCCGCAAGTGAGAGTGGGGTTTTTCTGAGATCAATATCCGCCGCCGTCTCATCTCCATTAATCTGGATTTTAGCCCTATCCCCCTTCACAGAAATCATCGGTATAAACTCAAAATTCAGCTTTATCTCCGTCATTCGCCCCCTATCAATCATGAAATTCATCTCTTCAGCCTTGTAGCCTTCCTTCTCAGCCTTGAGCGTGTATCGCCCTTTCAAAAGCGTGAATTCGCATGGATCCAACTGGCACTCGGTAACTTCACCTTTACCAATATCTATCGTATATGGAGTTTGCCCAGTAACCTGGAGAGTCCCTCTGTTAAAGAACAGATAAATCACCCAGAAAATCCCGATCAGAGCGATCACCCCGATCAGAATTATTAAATTTGTTTGTCTGCGCGATAGGTCCATATTGTTTTTTATTTTAGCAGGCGGATTGTATCATACGAGGTACACCTTGCACCATAATAAGTTGTTACATTTCCACATTTTTGAAATGTTTTAGCTTCCATTTGCCTTCCCGCATTTTTTCAAGCGATATAAAATCAAATCTCATAGATCCATATCTAATCTTTGTTTTTTCTAAAAAGTGCATGGCCGTTTTTTTCACTCTTTTTCGCTTTTTGAAGCCAAATTGCTCTACCCCTTCACCGAAAACTTTTGAAGTTCTAGTTTTGACTTCTATAAACACCAAGCACCCCTGATCAACAGCAATCAGATCAATTTCTCCACCTCGGATCGTAAAATTTTTCTCAAGGATTTTCCAACCTTTTAGTATGAGATGTTTTTCCACCAGCCCCTCCCCCATATTTCCAAATTCACGTGTTTTCATACAACCTCTATAGCAAACACTTATGAAAAATCTTTAAAATCCACTGATTGCTTTTCGCGCGAAATTATTGTATAATAATATGATTGAAATTAAATTTCAAATAAAAATAATATCTTAAAGCCAAAATAAAATGGGAGAAATACCTAAAAGCGAACCTATTCAGGATTCAATTCCACCAGCTCTTGATTTTAGTGAAGTTCAGGAAGAGCAAGAAAAATTAGATATGCGTAAAGGCATGCTAAAAGATGCCTTACTCGATGAAGAACAAGCAGCTCAACTACTTGTAATTGCTGCTGATATAGCCAAGCAAATTCGAGAAGAGGGAGTGGACAAAATTGATCCATATAACTTGTTTGATTACAGAGCTATAGAAGAAATGTTACCAATGGAAGGAGTATATAATGGCCTGACTTTAGCTGAAGCGATTACAGCATGGGAGCTCCACAATCCAGATGCTAGCGTTTCTAATTAGACTTCTTTACATTTAATTTTAAAACCCCGTCAAAATGGCTTTCGATAAACCCAATCATGGCTTTGGACCTTCCAGAAAAGAGAAAAGAGACCAAAAAAAAGCAGAAAGAAAGGAGAAAAGAGAAGATAAAAAAGATATTAGGGATCGGTTCAAAGAAGATGAATCTAGAAGTCGTAAAAAGGATGAAAAGATATTGGCTGATTTGGATAAATTTTTGGATTCGGAAACAGATAAGGCCGCTGGAAAAGGAAATAAAGACGTCCGCGATAGATTAAAAACATGGGGTAAGCCAAAAGATGGAGGAATTGCTTTCGCTGAATTTGCTAAAGAAGAACCAAAGGAAAGCATGGAGACTTTAATTTCAGAAGATGGAGAGGGTTTGGATATAGATAAGGTTTTAGACGAGGCCCTCATGGCTGAAAGCCCTGTCCCACCATTAAAAGAAGAAGCTAAAACAAGATATGTTTCATACCCTGGATTGTATCAAAGTAAAGAAAAAGGTGAGCGTTTAGCTGAAGTTGCAGATGAAATAGGAAAAGATGAAGAGGCTATAGAAATGGCCAATGAATTTGAAAGAACTTTTGGAGATGCTTTGGCAATAGCTGATGTTGATGAAGAAAGTGCCAATCCTGAAAATGACATGGGATCTGTAGATAAACCATTTAGCCTAGGAAGTGCTGCCTCTCACATTGTTATCGAAGATGACGAAGAGGAAAATAACGTTGTCGACGCCTCTTCAGATGACGCTTCGCATGGAGATTTTGGATCTGGAAATTACGTAGGCCCGGAAGAATTTTAAGCGACCTCACCCATCCTAGCAGCTGAGTTTGCTTTCATGCGTTCGAGGAATCTCTCGCGAGCGGCAGGGATGTTTTCGTCATGACCATTCCAGCTTGCAAGTGACGGACCTTGAAGTGCGCGAGCATATGAGAAAGTGAGCTGCCAAGGAACTCCGCCCTCGCTCAGTGAGGCCGCTTTGTTGATCTCGTAGAGATTCTCTGTAGCTTCATCTGCTATCTGCCCACCTGATAAGAAAACTACTCCAGGCACCTCCGATGGCACTGATTCTTTCAAACATTTTATTGTCATTTCTCCAACTGTCGCAGCATTTGCACGGTTCTCATTTTTATTTCCAGAAATCACCATACTTGACTTCAAAATCACTCCATCCATCTGCACTTTATATCTCTTCAATGTTGCAAAAAGCTCTTTCAAAACGCGAGTTGTAACTTCGTAACTCTCTTCGATCGAATGACTACCTTCTAGCAGAATTTCTGGCTCAACAATTGGCACAATTCCCGCTTCCTGACAGAGCAGGGCGTACATCGCCATCGCAACACAATTCGTCTCTACGCATGTGTCTGATGGTAGATTTTCCCCAATTGAAAATGCCGCGCGCCATTTCGCAAAACGTGCTCCCATAGCGTAATATTCAGCTAAGCGTTCTTTTAAACCTGTGATTCCTTGAGTGTATTTTTCTCCAGAGAAATTTGGCAAATCCTGAAGCCCCATATCAACTTTGATCCCCGGAATAATGCCGAGGCCTTGTAACAACTCTACAAAAGAAACTCCAGTGGACAAACTCTGACGAAAAGTCTCATCATGAAAAATTACTCCACTCAGATAATTCTCGACCCCTTCCGTCCCTAGAAATACTTCACGATATTGACGACGACTATCGGGAGTTGATTCTGTATTTATCGACGCAAGCCTTTTCCCAGCAGTTCCTGGACTTTCATCCGCAGCTAAAATACCTTTGCCCGCTGCAACCATAGCTTTCGCAATTTCTTGTAAAGTTTCCATTTTTTATGAGAGGTTATTTTTTGAAATCACTTTAGATTATAGAATGTTTTTTCTAAAAGTTAAGAAAAAATATGAAAATGGCTTGTTTGAGCCGAAAATTGACGTGAAATCTCTGCACGTGCAGACTTTAATTTTGTTCACGTAAGCGAAACTTGACACTAGACGTATTTTTGTTTTACACTCCACCTCCGTTAAACACTATAGAATTATGACCGATAAACCCGATACCTATTGGAAACGTGAAAGACATATTCTCGCAAAATCCATCTATGGACAACTTAAAGATCAAGGATTAACGACAAGACAAATAATCGAATTTGCCAACTTACTTCTAGTTTTTGTATCGAGGGAGGTTCGTCAAAGCATTAAAGAAAAAGGTATTGGGAGGCCAGATTCTCCAAGTAGAGAAGATTTACCAAACTAATAATATTAATTAATTTAAAAAAATGGTACTTGCAGAAAGTTTATTGGTTGGACAGTTGATGTTAAATCCGGCGGCGGCAGTTGAAAATAATGATTTTGATCTTGAGACAGATGATGAAATGGAAGTCGTTGACTTGGGAGAAGATCTCACAGGTATGCGGTTACAAGTCGTAGAAACATTCGAATCCGATGATGGAGAACGCAAGCGAGAGGAATACCCTAATGAGGATCCTGAAGCAAGGTTTGCGCCTTATGTGATATTTGATGATACAAAAGAGTGGGATGAAGAATTAGATAAACTACGCAGAGGAATGGATGAGGCCGATGAAGAAGGAGCTCGGTTAGATCAAGAGGACGCTTTACTGAAGCGAGCAGCTTCGATTTTAGTTTTAACTTTAGGCAAAGTCCGAGCAAGAATGGCGCTTGAGAGGACAAGAGCTGATGAAACTTCTGCAAGAAGTGCGTTCAGAAGGCTATTTGGCCAATCTTCAGTAAGAAAATCTACTCCAAGAATTCCTCAAGTCAGAGGTACTCATCCAGCGAATGATTGGGCTGCCGGACTTAGACCTAGGTTGGCCAATAGAGGTCTTCATAGGCAACCTGGCCCTGCTGTTAATTCAGGAAGAGTGGCTGCTACGAGAGCTAGATTAGCCCCTAAAGTCCAAGCGAGAAAAGATGGAGCTAGACCTGAACTTATAAGATAGAGAACAATTTTCATCATGAGTCGTTTTATAAGAAAATTCGCTGTTGGATTAACGGCTTTTGGATTAGCAACGGGAGTGCCGGCGGCGGTTGAGGCTCAAGAAGATGATCGGGGCGCAGAAGATGCTGAAACTGGCAATACTTCGGAAGCGATTGAAGCGGATTCTTCGGAAACAGCTGTGAATAGTGAAGTATCTGAAATCAGAATGTCTCTCAAAGATGCTTTGATGGGACTTTTAAAGAAAATGCGAGAAAGCATGAATATAAACAGTGGCGGGAGCCATATTTATTATGAACTTAACAATAATGATTTACTTTTAATTGGCGCTTTGGAGACCTGTTTTCTTGAGGGGAATATTCAAGTCATTGAAGAATTTCTGAAAGACAATCCGGATTATCTTGTAAATCCTAATTTCTATATGGTTGCTGCTGATTTGGATGATGAAGCTAAAAATGAAAGATGGTCATTTTTTTATGAGCGTACGAAGGAGTTCCCAGATGACGATGAATATGCGACCCCTTATTCTGGCCTAGCTGACCAGGTGGCGCTTGCACTTTTCCCAAGAATTGATTTTGACCAACCTTTTAATATGAGTGGCAGAGGTGGAATGTATTCCAGTAATGGATCTTTATTCCATGATTTGGCGGCTCTTAAATTACCTTTGAATGAACTTGCAGACAAAATTGAAGAAAGAGATGAAATGCTCACAACTTTTGACATGTTTCATTCTTTTCAAGAGATTGGGATAGAACTAGAAGGGTCTCCTGAGGAAATAGACTTCAAAAGAAGAATAATCCCTTTTTTGGATTGGAAGTATTTGAGCAGTGACAGTTATGATCTTGATTATATTGCCTTTTCGATAATAGAACTTCGACCTGCGAACCTTCCTAGAAGTACTTCTTTTCCCACTGAAGAATTACAGCTTCTGGCATTTAGAGAATATTTGAAGGTGAAAGGAAAAAGAGGGCTTAAGTTTGAATCAGCTGAGCATAGAGATGGTGCACTTGATGGAATGCAAAATGCCGAATTGGGAGCTCTCGTATTGAGCTTTCCTGTTAAGGGAGAGTGTCCGGCGGAGAGAAGGAAAAGGGTGAAGGCTCTTCGAAGGGCTTCGAGAGAGGAATAGTTTTTATGTCCTACCTAGGGGTCGCCGCCTTGGCGGGGCAAGCGGGACTTCCGCGCCGAAGGCGCGGTGTTGTGCAAAACTCGTGCAAAAGAAGGCTTTACTTTGAAAATGGTTGGGCGGTAGTATTCAGAACCCTAGTTTTTAAGGATTTTTTAGAAGTTTTTTATTAAAACTTTTGCATTCTTTACACTCTAAATTAGTTAACATGAATGTCACTCACGGCCTCAAAGTCCCGCCTCACAGCCTAGATGCAGAGAAATCGCTTCTTGGATCGCTCCTTCTGGAGAAAGACTCGATTATAAAAGTTGCTGATTTGGTGGCGGGTGATGATTTTTATCATGAGGGGCATAGGTTGATCTATGAAGTAGTTTTTGAATTGTTTCAAAAAAGAACTCCGATTGATCTACTAACTGTATCTGCAGCACTCGAAGATAAAGGGCATTTAGAGACGATTGGTGGGAAGTCGTATTTGGCAGAGATTGTAGATAACGTTGTAACCGCAGCACACATTTATCAATATGGAGTGATGGTAAAACATAAATCGACGCTTCGAAAATTGATTTCGGCGGGTGATCATATCAAGGGACTTGGGTTCGATGAAACTGCGGAAATAGAGGATATTTTGGAAGAAGCTGAAAAGGATTTATTTGGGGTTTCTCAGACATTTGTGAAGGATAAATTTATGCATGTGAAGGATATTTTGACCAAAACTTATGAGAAAATTACGGATCTGCATGATCCTGATGCGAAAGAGAAATATCGTGGAATTCCAATAGGGTTTGATTGCCTTGATCGTATTCTTTCCGGGCTCCAACCTTCTGATATGGTGGTGATTGCAGCACGCCCGTCTATGGGTAAGACTGCGCTCGCTCTAAATATTGCACAGAACGTAGCAAAGGCGGGTAAAAGCGTCGGGATTATGTCACTGGAGATGTCAAAAGAGCAGCTGGTCGAACGTATGTTTTGCTCTCTTCTCCAGGTGGACTCTTGGAAGATGCGAACTGGACAGTTGACCGAAGCAGATTTTGCAAGAATTGGACCGGTTATGGATGAATTAAATAAATATAAAATCTTTATCGATGATTCGATTGGGAATAGTCTGCCGGAGCTCCGTGCCAAGGCTAGGAGACTCCAAATGGAGCATGGTCTCGATGTAATTGTAATCGACTATCTGCAGCTTATGAGTTCTGGAAAAGCCGGAGGGAATTTTAGTAATCGTGTTAATGAAATCTCCGAGATCTCTCGCTCGCTAAAAGCACTCGCTCGCGAACTCCACGTCCCAATTATCGCCTTATCTCAGCTTTCCCGCGCTGTGGAGCAACGCCCAAACAAAATCCCCGTTCTCTCTGACCTGCGTGAATCCGGAGCGATCGAACAGGATGCCGACGTTGTGATGATGATGTACCGAGAGGATTATTACGAAGAAGACTCTGACCGACCGGGGCTAACTGATATCTACATCCGAAAACACCGTAATGGTAAGACTGGTCGCGTAGAACTCATGTTCAAAAAAGAACAGATGAAATTCTATGATATCGACCGGGTGCATGAAGTTTAAAGCTTCGCTCTTTTGTATACGTTCTTTTGACGTATGTTTTAATACCCTTCTCGTCCCTCGTCTTTGAGCTCCCAATATATATGTCTCCACTCTGGATCAACCCCACCCGCTCCAGCATTTGGGAGTAGTGCAAATTGCCCTATTTCCTCCACCAATGCGTGTCGAATTGGAGAGTGTTTTGCATAATCCACAATATCATCGACAATCCCGAAGTCCTCTTCTCGAATCGCCCTCCGGAGCACCGCCATACACCCATTAATCTGGGAATTGATATTTATGTCATCATCTAGAAGTACGGAGTATTTTTCGTATAAAAGATCGTCCAGGAATTGTCCTAAAGTTACTTCTGAGACACTACCTTCAGCCTCCCATCCTTCAATTACAGCTATAGCCTCATCAACCCATTCTCCACTAAAATTTGCATCCAAATATTTTCTCTCTTCTCTTTCTTCTTCTGTGACCCCTGGCTTTATTGATAAAAAGTGTCGTCTCATTTTGTAGAATTCCAATAATTCCTTGTACCCTGTTGCAGTAAAGTCATAATACTCCGGCGATGCCCCATAAAACGCATAGTGCTCAACCCACCAACTTATATCGACAAGTTTACCAAGTGGTTCAAGATCTTCTCTACTCCAAACACGATCTAACCGCTCTTCTTCAGTCAATTTTCTAAACCGCCCTGTCCGCCTATCAACCAATGCCTCCAAGATAAATTCATCTCTGGATTTCAGAGGTTTTGCTTCAAAATTATCCACACGTTCCTTAAGGTTTTTTGGACTCCTCAATTCTCTCCCGAGAGCATAAGTCGGTGTTGCTGCTATAAAAGGAAGTCGTTCGCTAGAATATCGAAGGTGCTTATTTACATATACACTTTCCCAAGACCACCCCTCATCTACTTGATAAGGCACTCCGTCCATATACACCTTCATGAAGTCATCTGCCTCCTCCCAATGATGCCATTCTCGAGTTCTAATTACCCCATCAATCATATCTACTGAGGCCGTGTTGTTATTCAAGTATTCCTCTGTCACCAACCTACTTGTTATCGGTCCTTTTGACCAACCGAATTCGTGCACATAATTAAATACATTCCTGTATTCATGTACCTTCATCAAAGGTTTATCCCCTCTCGCATCTATTTCAACAATATATAAAATATTCCCATCGACATATGCCTTAGCATACAACTGTGGATCTGCCAATTCATCTGCCGTAAATGGCAATGGTGCTAGATCTTTGAATTTGTAATTTCCTTTGCCAAAAGTATCAGTATCTGAGCTTCTATCACACACGCTGAGATACACCCCTGTTTCATCTGCTCTGTATACGACATCCACGTCTTCTATTGCCACATCAAACCTCCCCAGGAATATTGCTTTTCCAACAATTTCACCTGTCTCCATGTCATAGATTGTATTTTTGTTTCTTGGATTCATCGCATTCCTGGGATCTCTATGTGGCTTATTACCCTCTGAACGATCAACTAAATTCGCATACAACCTACCTTCTATAACGAAGGATTTTTCTTTATAAAAAAGTACATCATTGCCTTCCACATCTTGAAAACTTACACTCTCTTCGCGCGGCCCCACTTTAAGTTCATATGTATACTGTGAGCCTGGAATATTGCTCATTCCTACTACTTTAGGAACTCCTCCTCCTTCCCACCTTCCAAAAATCTTATTCTGACTTCCTCGGTCAATCAACGAAAGTCCAAGTCCTCTTGGATATTTTTTTTCAGATAATTCCTCTAAGGCATGTGTTTCCACATCTAGTTTGTAATATTTTTTACTACCCCCTTCATTCTCACGCATGGTGAAGTAATACGGATTTACATTTATCGCACCACCTGGCTCACTTTCAACAATTCCCCTTGGCAGATCTATCCACACATCATCAAAATACATACCCCCTTCTCCCTGGAAAACCGCATGCGTACTATAATGAACTCCCACCATACTTTCTGCACCTTCAAGTTGTTTTCCATTGAAATAAAAGTCCAAATAATTATTGTTATTTCTCTCCTCAACTAAATTTCCATTGTTTAGGATTGTTATTCCAAGAGATGTTAGGTCGCTTGAATTGGGCCCTCTTATTTTCTTTCCATCTTTTATAATTATATAATCCCCATGTCTCCCTTCGTATTGATCAGACTCTCTTCCAAGAATTGCCCAATGCTTGCCGTTCCAAGAGACTGAAACTTGTTTTATTTCTATAATCCCTTCTTTTTCTAAGTCTAGGACCTCTTCGTAGCTTCGGTAGCCTTTGTCTTTTGTTCGTTTGTATAAAATTCCGTTTACGTTTACAATTTCCTCTGTTTCTGAGAGCACTGCAATAACTTTGTAAAATCTTTCTGTTCTTTCGATCCCCGAGTAGAAGTCACCGAGCATGGATTTCATTATTTTTGTTTCCATAAATGGGTTGAGCCTTCGTAATTCTTCGACCATTGAGAGATAGAATTCTATGTAAATTATGGATCGTGCGAGGTTTTCTTGGTCATCTGGCCGGACGCTTTCCAAGGCTTCTGTGGCACGGAGAATGGTTTCTCTGGAAAAGGTTGCTAGCGCATCTGCGGCATCTTTTTTTTCTTCTGCTTGGAAATATTCGCCTATGAGTTTATCTAGATCTAGATTCCATTTTTCATATGCAACCATGAGTTCTTCTTCGAGCATCATTGGTCGGAATTTCTCGTGTTGGCGCATACCGGTTTCTCTTTCGATTTTGAATCGAGTGAAATAGAGACCTTCTTTTTCTTCTTTTTCTTTTATTTTCTCTTCTTCCAATTGAAGCATTTCATATTCAAGAGCCTGTCTTCTATAAATCAGACCAGCTTCCTCTTCTGTCATCTCAGGATCATCCCAACGCAGCCCTCCGACTATGACTGAGGCTGTTGGGTCAAATTCTTTGAAAACACCTGCTTCCTTGTCGTAATACCTGACCCATGCATGAGACCCTCCTTTCTGTGGAGAGCTCGTACCCAAGCCGCCCATGCCTCCTACGTACATACTTGGCACTCCAAGTTCGCGAAGATATGCAACTGCCATATGTGCCGTAACACTACATATCGATGGATGACGCTTTTCTCCGTCAATATCTATATAGGTTTTTTCAACTGATTGCATCATATGTTCTCCACTGCTGAACATATCTTCATGTTTTTCATCTAATATGTATGCATAATTCTCTTGAATAAATTTGTAGACTCCCTTGATTTTCTCTCCGACACTTACGGTTTTCAATCGCATGAGCATCTCTTGCGTCTCAGGGGCATATGGCCCGTCATAAAATTTCTCTGTTAATTCTGGATCAAGCTCTACTGGCGAGCCAATATTTCCCTCCTCCATTCCTATCGAATAGTGAATTTCTTTTCCTTCTGGATTATCTAGAATCAAATATATAAACCCGTACTTGTCTTTACGAATATCATATCGAACATCCACGTCTAATTGGACTGTTTTGTCATCAACTATATACCCTTTGGGAAGAGGGATTTGCACCACGGATTCTTTTGTTTTATTTCTAACTCTTTTTTCTACTACACCATCACCTTCGGCATAAGAATGAAGTTCTTCGGGGATATATTTCTTAGCTTTCCCCGAGCTGGAACTGTATTCAAATGCTGCTCTTGTCGCAACTTGTGTCATAAACCATGGATCGTATTCAAATTCCACTTCTTTTGTTTTGATTATTGAGCTAAACCCCATTTCAATTTCTGTGCGCGTATCTGTTGTTATATCTTTTTCTATTTTTAGAATTCCTCCTTTACCAACGGATAAATCTGGATTATTCTCGAAGGCTTTTAAGTTTGGATCTCTCTTCGTAGCTGGGATATAATCAATATCTTTGAGTGGGGAATTCACATCTTCTATTGCTTTGTCGATTTCTTCAATTTGAACTTGTATTTCATGAGTTTTGGATTCTATTTCCTGTAGGCGTTCTTGACTTGCAGCCTCCTCTACCTCCAGAACTTCCGAGGCTTGATCTAGGACCACCACCAAATCCGCGAAACTTTCCATAACGATTTCTGGATCACTGCGATCAACTATGAAACTTGGGATGTCGATACCAGCGCGTTCCAATACTCTCTGTTCCTCTTCGGTAAATTCTATTTGGCGAATTATTTCACTGCCTGAGTGAAAGATTGCATCCATTTCATCTAGCGCATTGTAAGCGGGTTCTTCCGGCTGATTATCAACTATGAATTCCGCTTTTTGGAAAAGCCCATCTACCACTTGTGAGATTATGTGTAATTCGAAATCTTCATAGTTATCCTCTTCTCCAAAACCTGATTCTTGCAGCCTTTCTTTTTCTTTTCTGCGCCATTTGTAGGTTAACTTCTCATCTAAATAAATTACTTCCTCCCCCTCTCTGTATATCTGCATTGACCTAAATGCTTTCGCCTTATAGCTTTTGGCATTTTTGAGTTCCATTTGAATCTGACGCAGTCCTTTTTTGAGTTTCTCCGTGTCTGGATCTTGCATGTAGCTCTCTATTGTAATTCGTAGGAAAGCTCTGGCCCTGGCCCTGGAAATTCTACTCATTTGTTCATTGAAAACGAATCTCATAAACCTCTCCCTGAGTGAGAAAACTGGAATATCTACTGGGTATTCACACTCTTCACAGTCTCTGGCTATGCGATCTTTTGTCTCTTGGTAGAGATGTTCGAGTCTTGTGATCGAGTCCGCTGTCGCTCCTTCCACACTCTCAAATGACTGAGGAATGTTTGAATTGAAAGTATCTATAAGTGAATCTGTACGAGTTATCTCTGACGCTAGATCCCCTGCAAAACCTTGGAGATCTGCGGGTTCGTTCAATTGGATCTCGAGCATCCATGGATGCAAATCAGGCGCTTGTTCCATTATTCTTGTGTTAGCACTAACCATTCCTCCCATCAAAAATTCTGCATGACGTTCTTCTTCGTATCTTTCTTCTTCTAAGTTCTCGTATACAAAATCATACATTCTTTCTGGTCGATGTTTGGGCCCTAACGTATCTTTCCCACTGTGGTAAATCATGTCACCAATTGCAGTTTCAAGTTCCATTTCTGCAGTATGAACTTCTACAATTTCTAGAGCTTTTTCTGCAAAACTTTCGTAGTCACCTTCATAAACCCCTCTGTATAAAACGTTCAATTCATCATAAAAAGCTTGCAGATATTTTTCTGAAAGTTCCGGATAGCCGTAAATCTCTGCATCTGCTTGGAATTCATCGAGCTTGACTCCGACAGTTTGGGCAAGTGGCAGAACTGAATAATCCTCTTCTGTAAGGGTTGGAATAATCAACTGCTTCATGGCCTTTTCCTGCAAGTCATCCAGCTTTCGCTGGAGAGCTGGAGCAGTTTCATAATCCATGCGTTTCTCATATCCCAACTCTATTTGTTGGTCTTCTGAGCCTCCCATTTGTTCATCGTGAACGTCTGTCATTTTTATCTTTGGATTTTTATATTGATTTTAATTTTTGTATTAGGTCATCATCGAGATTTTGTTTTTCTTTTTTCTCTACTGCCTTGAGAAGCTTTTTTTCCGTTATCTCTTTTGCTTTTTTGATACCTTGCTCTAATTCTTGCTTTTTAGTTGGATCAGATGTCATGCTTTGGTATTCAGCGTTTATTTTTTCGAGCATACGGAATAGCAATCTTCGCTGTCTTTCTGAGCCATCTTCATTGATTTTTCGTAACTTTTCCCTCATGTCTTTTGGCAAGAAAAAACATGAGTCGATCAGTTTTTGAATTTTTTGAGGGTCGTGTGTCATCTTGTGTGAAATTTGAGTACATTTATAATTATCTCCCGATTATAACATATTTCGCTAACTTAAGCCATTCTCTTGAGATTCATTTAAGTTGACACAACAAAAAACTTATTGGGATAAGAAATGTCCCAATTTTTTATGTTTGGAGTAGTTTTTTTGAGTTTTCTGTAGGGGGAATTAACTCAAGTTTTGTCCTTCCATCTTCTTTCCAATTTCCGCCTCAACCTGTTCGATCGCATCACCCACTGGCCCATATGACGCTTCGTTTTCAACACTTAATTCCATGCCTGGATTTTCAGCTCTTTTTTGCGCTAGAGTTGTAACAGCTAGGGCGTACACCTCATCATAGCGTTCTTCATTGAGCTCTGCGCCGTCGCCATAAACATATTGAGTTACCGTATCTTCGGCCATCAACTGCAGATATGATTGATCGATATTTGAATAAATATCGTTGAGCGCTACTCCGAGACCCTCTAAATCGAATTTTCCACCCTCTTGTAAAAATTCGGGAGCAAGTATGAAATATGCTTCATTAAAAACTACATCATTTTGATGCATTGCAGTGACTGCCGCACTTAATTCTGGAGCAGCCTCCATATATTCTTTTACACCATCTAATTTTGAAGCTAAAAATGCTTCCTCTGGAGATATTGAGGATTGGATATCTTTCATGAAGCCGTCTGCATCTCCTTCAAGTGCAGCCAACTTGTCAAAAGCTGAATCAATATCACTTTCACCTCCTTCTGGTGGCGTTGCTGTTAATGATTTTTGTCCTTCTAGGTTTTCACCTTTTGGTACAGAGTTTGGGGTTGCCATATTTGAGTTTTTTATAAATAAATCTGGGAATTATAGCAGAAAAAAACTCAAAGCTCAACAGGATAGGCTGATTTTTTCTCTAAGATTAGTCAAATGAATTGCATTAATAGACGGTTTTGAGCTAAAGTGTGCGGGCTGTTTATCAGCTTTTTAAGAAAAATTTAATTTAAAAAATATGTTTTGGGTAGATCGAATTGCAGATGAGATTTTGACTGCTTATCCGGGGAAAAATGAGTTTATTATTCGGGATGAAAAAACTCTTTCTGGGCAGGTACATGTGGGTTCTCTTCGTGGAGTTTTGATACATGGAGTTATGG
>JABINC010000007.1 GCA_018697675.1 Candidatus Peregrinibacteria bacterium | reverse complement strand
TAATAAAACTTCTCATGATGGATTCGCTCTTCGCTTAGGCCCATTTCTTTGAAAATACTTGAGACTTCTTCGATCATTGTTTGGCTTCCACAGATGAAAATTCGGAGATTATCCAGATCAAATTCTTTATCCCGAATCAATGAAGTTACGCGGCCTTCTCGGCCCTGCCAGGTGTCTTTTGGCTGAGAAAGCGTGAGGGAATATTCAAAATTATCGTGCTCTGCGGAAAGAGCTGTAAAAAATTCATCATAAAAAATATCTTCTTCGTGCCTCAGTCCAAACATTAGAGTCATTTTATTCGAAAAATTTCTTGATAACTGGTATTTGATCATCGAATGCATGGGAGCAACTCCTGTGCCAGTCGCTATGAAGAGCATATTTTCTTGCCAGTCATCTTTGACAGCGAAAATCCCAAAAGGTCCGCTGCCAGAGACTGTTTTACCGATTTCTAAATTGTTAAAATATTTAGATCCTGGGCCATCAACTATTTTTATCCATAGAGTGAGCTCTTTTTCACATGGGCAAGAGGCAATAGAGTATGAACGTACGATCTTTTTTTCATCCCCAGGAATATCAATATTTATGAATTGTCCGGGCTCAAATTGAAAATCTTCAGGAGAAATTACCTCAAAGATGAATTCATATACATCATGTGTGAGCTTATCTTTTTGGATGAGTTTACCTTCGAAAGGCGCTGGTTTGTAAATCGGCGGAATCAAAGTCATAAGGAATTCTAAACAATACGGAGCCAAGTATATTGCAAAATCCTTGTCTTTGCGAGCTTTATTTATAGTGTATTTTCTGCTATAATTCCCTGATATAAAGATAGAAAGTCAAGATGTCTAAAAAGAAAATTTTCGCAGGAATGCTCGTTCTAATGCTACTCATGGGTGGTATGTCATTTGCTTTTGATAATTCGGATTTGCAATCGTCGATAGCAAATGTGCTTAAATTTGATGAACAAGTTAAGAAGAAAGTGCCAAGGCGAGACCTTACAAAAGGGGCTAGGCGAGTTGATAAGAAGCTACAGATTTTTAGCCATGAAGATTTGAAAGATTTTTCATCAAAAAAAGCAGTTTTAAATAATGCAAGGATGGTAGAGCAGGCGAAGAATGACATTGAAGGATTGAATCTGAAATTTGAGGAGTAAGAAGTCAGATTGAGTTCGATTAAATTCCAGTAAACATTGACTCCAAGCCGTTTTTTCTGTACTTTTCAGCTCCGGTAAAAATTTATATGGAGTTGATTGGTCAAATATTGGCGCGAGTGATAGATTTTCTGTCTGGGCAGGCGATACATGCTTGGCAGACGGTGAGTTATCTCGATATGTCGATGTATCAGATAGTGGTGGATATTTTGGTCGTGAGCGTACTTTTTTACTGGCTTGTACAATGGGTTAGGGGCACCAAAGCCAAACAGATTCTCACAGGTCTGGGGCTTCTGGGGCTTCTGTATGTGATCAGCAGAGCTTTCAATTTGATTGCACTCGAATGGCTTCTTCAAAATTTCTTTACGGTTGTGCTGATTGCGATTCCAATTATATTTCAACATGAGATTCGGCGGGGGCTCCAGAAGCTTGGGGAGACTCGGTTTTTTACATTGCCAAATCATCCCACAAAAGATGCCATAAAAGAGATCGTGAAGGCAGCATATGAAATTGCAGAAGATAAAAACGGCGCACTAATTGTTATTAAGAAGAACGGTAATTTAGAGGAATACGAGGAAACTGGAATTGAGATAGATTCCAAGGTCGCCTCTCCTCTCATTGCATCCATTTTTGAGCCGCGTACTCCACTTCATGACGGGGCGATTATTATTCATGGAAACAAGATTCGATATGCGGCATGTACACTTCCGCAATCAACTAGGAAATTCGACAGAAAGTTTGGGACACGGCACAAGGCCGCCCTCACTCTGTCTGAAATGACCGATGCGATAATAATTGTTGTTTCGGAAGAACGAAAATCAGTATCGCTCTGTGAAGGTGGAGAGATATACGAAGACCTTAAGTCCACAGCTCTCAAGTCCCTTCTCAAAGAAAAATTATAATTAAAGAAAACCCATGTAAATGAGACTATTTAGAAACTTTCCATATAAGGTTTTATCAGTGATCTGCGCGCTTGCATTTTGGTTTTTCTTAGTTATTTTTCAGAATGTTATATATGACTTGGAGGAGGCGCTTATTTTGGATATTCAAAACAAGCCAGATGGATTCGAGATAGCAAGTGAACTCCCAGAGATCCATGTTCGCGTGACCGCGCCAAAAGATGAAATCTCATTTATAAGACCAGAAGACTTCACGGCTTATATAGATTTGCAAGAAGATATAGACGAGCAGTCTATTGCCCATGTTCATGTGACAACCACTCGAAGTAACGTAAACATAGTTTCATTCACTCCAGATATATTCCCGATTGCTTTAGAATCTGTAAAAAGTAAATTATTTCCAGCTAAAGGTGCGATTGTTGGACAGCCAGCCACTGGTTACACCAGCAAAACACTTTCATATCGGCTAGGGCAGGTGAAGGTTACGGGGCCGCAGAGCTCCGTAGATGACATAGCCTATGTGCAATTTGAAGTCCCACTCGAAGGTATGGAGACAGAGTCAATTATTGGCAGCTACAAACTTTACGCATATGACATAATGGGCAGTCGAATCGAAACAGGACTAGCTTTCAAACCACAAGTCGCAGATGCCACTGTAGAAGTTGAAAAATTGGTCTTAAAAAGAACCGTCCCAATTCGACTTCGTTTCGCAGAAGATGTTGACCCGGTTAGGGTAGGGCAGAGCATAATTGATCCGAGCACAGTTGTAGTTACGGGTGAAGAAACCGTGCTAAGCCAGGTTGAATTTATCGAAACAGAAATTATAGATCGCATACTTATAGATAACATTCTCCGCAAGAGAGTTGATTCAGTGCGCTTAAATATCCCAGAAGGGCTAGAGGTTATGGATGAACAAACAATAAAAGTTACTATCCAATAAGTACATCATTCAAATTACACCATATCAAGCCATGCCAAACCAAATGACAATATGTGTTCCATTGAAATGTTCTTCTGTCACAGAAGTTATTTCCAAAGCAAAAGAAGCCAAGAGAAAGGGCGCAGATTTAGTGGAAATTTGGTTGGATGATTTAGATGAAAAAGACATAAAACAATTTGAAAAAATCCCACTTCCAATCCTCTGCGTAGACAAAACAAATCCAAGTTCCCCACCGCTTATCAAAGCCATGGAATCAGGTGTAGACTATGTGGATATAGATATCGCTTCATCTATCCAACTGCCCGATCTAAACCTTACTCAGCTAATAATCTCTTATCACAACTTCGAAGAAACTCCAGACATCACAACCCTAAAAGACATAATCTCAAATGCAAAAGCCAAAGGCGCGGACATCATAAAAATTGCCACTCAAGCGAACAAAGACGAAGACAATGACACGATATTCAAGGCTCTCGATTTAATCCAAAAAGAGGATTTGAAAGGCATAGCCTTATGCATGGGGCCTCTCGGAGTACGCTCTCGCACAGAAAACCCAAACTCTCTCTGGACATATATAGCCCTAGATGAGGATTCACGCACTGCCGATGGACAATTGACTACTTCACATATTGACGAGATAGTATTATAGAGGCTATGACGAGATGCTATTATATGTTATAATACGAGGATATGAATTAAGTATTCTCAATGGTTTTAGAGCAACAAATACAGGATAATTCAACTGAAAGAGAAGAGGAGTCTCAAAAGTTAATTAGAACTATAGCTCGTGGGCTTGCCGCTACGGATTTTGATCAAAAAGATTTAGAAATTTTTGATCAAAATGGAGAAGTATTAAAGTCGTCAGTGCCTGATTCTATTGCATTAATAGATATGAGGTTTAGATATTTTCTAGTTACAGAGATTTATATTGATAAGCCAGATTTCAAAAACAGGGTAGCTCCAGCTATGGATTATTTAGATTTTCAACTTACTCAATACATGGTGAATAAAGCTGAATCTAGTTATGAAGATAGAGAGATTGATCTTGGATATTTAGAGAATTTATATGAGAAAGTACTTGCAAGGCTTAGAGAACATGTTGAGGAAACAGGAGAAGATCTAAGCGAAGAGAGTAGCTACCTAACAGAAGGATATACAGAATTGATGGCTCTTCGAAGTGAAATGGCGCAAGCTGCAGTGGGGGAGCTTATGGCCGAGATAAATACCCCAAAACCTCCAATTGCATTTGCAAAAAACGAAGAAGGCATAGAAGATGATGCCCTAGCTAGTAATTAGATTGCCGTCTTTCTTCAAATCCACTATATTGCCATGTGTCATTTTGGCATGTAATAAACTATACAAAAAACTTTTATGAAAATTGGAATAGTTGGACTCCCAAATGTGGGAAAATCGACAATATTTAATGCGTTGACGAAGACAAAAGCTGCAAGAGCGGAGAATTTTCCGTTTTGTACTATAGATCCGAATGTCGGACTAGTTGAAGTGCCGGATTATAGGATGAAGCATCTGGCCGATCTTGTGAATCCAGAGCGAATTATGCCAGCGGTGGTTGAATTTGTAGACATCGCCGGACTTGTAAAAGGCGCGTCTGAAGGGGAGGGGCTCGGAAACAAGTTCCTCGCCAATATTCGTGAATGCCACGCAATTGCACAAGTTGTGAGGTTTTTTGAGGATTCGGATGTTCATCATGTGCATGGGGATATCGATCCGAAGCGAGATGTAGAAATCATCCAGACAGAATTGATCTTAGCGGACCTCCAAACAGTCGAAAAACGATATGGAAAAGCGGAAGGGGAAGCTAAATCTGGAAAAAAAGAAGCCAAAGAATATTTTGAGCTTATAAAAAGACTGAAATCACATCTGGAAGAGGGAAATATGGTTTATGATATGGACTTCATAGAAGATGAACAAGAAATGCTAAAAGACCTGCATATGCTTACAGCAAAACCAATTATTTACGTTGTAAATGTCGCAGAGCATGAGATTACGGAGTTTGATATCAGTAAGGTTCGGAATGTACTTGGCCTTCCTGATAAGAGCCGCGTAGTTCCAATATCCGCTAAAATCGAAGAGGAACTTATGCAATTGCCAGAAGAGGATGCCGCTGATTTCCTAAAAGAATACGGACTGGAAGAGCCAGGGCTAAATCGCCTAATTCAAGAAGGATACGACACTCTCGGACTACATACGTATTTCACAGCCGGGGTAAAAGAAGTCAGAGCTTGGACGGTCAGAAAAGGTGCCGCAGCTCCAGAAGCAGCAGGAAAGATTCATACGGATTTTGAAAAAGGATTTATCCGCGCAGAAGTCTCTGCTTACGAAGATTACATAGCTCACAAAGGCGAAAAAGGAGCCCGCGACGCCGGGAAGCTCCGCTCAGAAGGCAAAGAATACATAGTCTCCGACGGAGATATCATGCATTTCCTAACTTCAAATTAAGAAAGAAATCACGAAACTAAAACAGCGTCATCCATCCTGGGATTGGCACTAAGCCAACTTTCATCAGTACAAACAAAAGATAAACCACTACCAATATAATTGCTTGCCCGCGATGGAGTGTTTCGCTGCGTCTGTGAATCAAGAAAAGTGCAAGACATGAAGATAAAAACCAAAAAGGCAGATCAAACCGAAGCATATCCATATTGGTCTGAAAGCCATTAAACAACGATCCAATCCCAGTTGAGAGCAGCGGATCCGTAATATTCGATCCGATCAAAGTCCCAATCGCAAGGCTTGGAGCTTTTTTCCACATACCGACAACGGCAGTAGAAAGCTCAGGAAGACACGAAGCCACCCCAATTATCATCACTCCAATAAATGCTTCAGAAAGCCCATAATTTCTAGCTAAGGTGACAGAATTTTCCAATACAAAATGTGCAGATCCCAGCAAGATCACCATTCCAAGCGCAAATTGCGAAAGCCCAAAAATGAACGGTTTCCCGGTAGGCTGATGTAATCCCAACTTCTTCTTATTTTCGCGGATCACGTCATTATGCGCGGTGAACCAAATGTACGCAAAATATATCCAAATCATCAAAATCCCCTCGAATCTAGTCAACTCACCTCCACTATATAAAAGCATCCCAAAGACCAAAATCCCGATAAGCATCATAGGGCCATCGACCTGCATTGCTTTCTTCTGAGCATGAACATCATGAATAATCGCCGCAATTCCGAGAATTATCGTGATCTGAGCCAAACACGACCCAATCATCGACCCGATCGCAACATCAGATGCTCCATTTGCCCCAGAAAAAGTAGTTACCATTATCTCCGGCAGCGACGTTCCAATACTAACAATAGTAAGTCCAATCAAAAATTCCGAAATCCCAAAACGCCGCGCTATAGACCTACAGGCCTTCACCACATATTCAGATCCAACCCACAGCCCAAGCAGCCCAAGTAGTAAAAATACAATTTCCATTTAATTTTTGTTTTCAATAAAAGAACACACCCGCAAGGTTATCAAAGAACTCTGGTTATTTCAATGTGGGCTTTTTTAACTTAAGAAGTAAACAGGATTCTTTTTTTTATATCTCTTGAGAGTTTCCATAGCCTGATCACACAATTCATCAAAATCCGGAGCCCCTTCTTTTCGGTTTTCATTATAAAAATCTCGGAAACGATCTGGCCGATCATACCATAATAATTTTTCAAGAGCTCTCACAGTATTTTCAAAATCTCCAGATATAGCATATAAAAAAATATTATACGGATTATTAGAGGAGTCATGTGGATCAACGATTTGGTGTAACTTACTGAGCCCTAACTCTTGTATCTGTCTTAATTTCCGGGCACTTTCTCGATTAATTCGATTTGCGAGATCTCCAATTTCATTAGTAGCCATTTCAAGAAGGTAAGAGGCGCTTTTTACATCAACTACCAATGGATCGTAAGAGGGGCTTTTTTCAGTTCGTTTTTTTCTTCTTAATTTAACGCATTCCCTCTCTAACTCTGCAATTTGAACATGGAGCTCTTCATATATTGGCTCATGCCCTAGTATCTCTAGTAACTTTCTCATGATCCTTCCAGTGTGTGCCTTCCAATTTCCAAAAAGATTCATGGAGGTAAAAAGATCTAAAATAAAATCATTATCTTCACAACATGGAAGAACTTTTTCCATTGAATACATAAAAGATTCAGAAAATCTATCAAGATGACGCCTAAGGGCATTATATATCGTATAGTATAAATAAATTTCCTCTACATATCTCCACAAGGCCTCTTCTTCAGGGCTTTTCTTTTGTTTCAATTTTGCAGCCTTGGCCCTAAGAATTTTTATATGATGCAATACAGGTCCCTTTTCTTCTCCTTCATCTGAATCTTCTACAGGCTTTACACTAGCCATAATTCTATTTGGATAAAAAGCCTCCCTATAAGTGGGACTTAAATGCTGTAAGCGCATTATGCCGGTATCTGCAGGGTAGTTGCTTTCAGTTTTTCTCATCGTTGAATACCTAATTCAGCTTCTATTTTCTCAAGGACTTCAGAAAGAACGGCGTCCGCCTCAGCCTTAACATGAAGATCATATGGGGCATCATTAGATAGTCCGACTGTTATGTAATATTCCGCATCATGAGTCCCTGGGATTTCACGGAATCCATGAATTGAAATAAAGATCTCTTGGCCTCCCTGAGTCATCAATAGCCTAACGCGATCACAAGGGTGTTTATAATCAGTCCCTCCGAAAAGCGGGTCTGAATCTCCAGGTTTAAATACAAGTACAGTCATCCCTCCAAGATGCTTCCCGGCCTCTCCTTTTAATGCTTTAGCCAAAAACATTGCACAGGTTCCCATATCTCCAAGTGGGACATTGTCTCTCAGCTGTCCTTCAATCATATCTGTAGGCTCTATATCTAGAGTATCAGCCACGTCTTGGCCTCCTGGTTGATCGTTTGATCCCATAATTTTGAATTTAAATTATATTCGAGGGGTAATCCTACCATTTTATTTCATTTTAGCAAGATCTTAGCTGTAAAATTTGTTCACGTGAACAAAAAAACGTACAAGATCCCGTACAAAAAGTGTGCACGTGAACAGATTCTTATTTGATCGTACCAAACCACTGGGTATAATGCACCTACGTTGCAACTATATAATATCTTCATGACAAAACTAACAGAAATCATAGATCATTTGGGAGGGCCGGGTTCAAAGTCTGGGAAAGTCGTTATTGCGATGTCAGGGGGATTGGATTCTTCTGTAATTGCAGCGATTTTGACGGGGCTTGGGTACGAATGTATCGGTGTGCATCTTCGATTTTGGATGGACGACACGATTTTTACTGAGGAGGAAATAGAGAAATTTCCAGAGAATAAATGTTGTTCTCTAGAGGCACTCGAACATGCCAGGGAGGTTGCCCAGCAATATGAAATGCCATTTTATGTGATGAATACGAGTGAGGTTTTTAAAAGTCAGATTGTGGATTATTTCATCGATGGGTTTGCGGGTGGGGTGACGCCAAATCCGTGTGTGGAGTGCAACAGATCGATCAAATTTGGATTTCTTATAGATAAAATGAAGGAGCTTGGGGCGGATTTTCTCGCGACTGGGCACTATGCCAAGGTTGAGAAAGTTTCAATGCTTAGCTCAGGAATCGATGCCAAATTAAATCCCGAAATCGAACCAGCGTTCCGCTACGCCCTCAGAATGGCAGACGACAAAGTGAAAGATCAGTCTTATTTTCTTTATACCCTCACTCAAGAGAAATTAAAGCATTGCATTTTTCCGCTCTCAAAGTTGACAAAAGATGAAGTGAGAGAAATCGCAGAAGAGGAAAAACTTCTAAAAGTGATTGAGAAAAAAGAGTCCCAAGGAATATGTTTTTTCCCAGAAAAAGACCATGTTCCATTTCTTCAGCGGCAATTTGATAAAAATGAATTTGATGCTAATCCAGGGCCGATGCTAACAGCAGCTGAAGAAGAAAAAGGAGAGCATAGAGGGCTTGCATTTTATACAATCGGGCAGCGCGAAGGGCTTAATATCGGCGGGCCAGATGGCCCATGGTATGTGATCAAAAAAGACCCAGAGCGAAACGTCTTGATAGTTGGGCCAAATGAGGATTTGTTTGCCAGGGAAGTACATGCAGACAGTCTTACATTTATAGAGGGAGGGCCTCCTGCGGAAGCTCTGGCAGGGGAGGGACTCCGCATACTCGCTCGTCTCCGCCATAGGTTTACCCCAAATGACGCTGTTTTGAAAATCGACAATCCCGAAGATTACGATCCAAAGAATCCTGACTCGCTTGCGAAACTTACCGCCACCGTGATTTACGACGACCCCCAACGTGCCATAACTCCGGGACAATCAATCGTATTTTATCGGCGTGACGAAGTACTCGGAGGTGGGATAATTATTTGAGGATCGCCGGTTAAAAGTGAGCTCTCGCTCACCACGCAATATTCTTGACATATCGTCATTTCGAAATGGCACTTTTTGGCTTTTTCTTGCCGCTTTTTAGCGATTTTTACTTGATCCAAAACGGTGAGTTTATGGTAGTATTTGTTCCCAATAAGGATGTTGAATTTAACTTTCAATAAAGAGATGTTTTCAACCTTCAAATAAATGATAAAATGATTGATTTAATAAATTTTTAACCTCTCAAATTATGAAAAATATTGCAAATTTTTCTGACAAAAAACTTTTGGCCATGTGTCGAGAGTACGGCACCCAGGCTTTACTTTGGCGCCAGAGATTTATCGGTCTTCTGCCAGAAGTGAATCATCGTCGACTCTACGAAAAAAAAGGATATAGTTCGATTTTTGAATTTGGGAAACGAATGGCAGGGTTAAGCGAAAAACAGATTGGATTGGCAATCAATCTTGAGAAGCGATTTGTCGATAAACCAGCGCTGCATGATGCGCTTATTGAAGGTGAAATCAGCATTAATAAACTTACGAGAGTTGCATCTGTTGCGACAAAAGAAAATGAAGGAATCTTAATGGAAAGTGCAAAGCAGCTTTCGAAGTCGGGCTTAGATGTGCTGGTGAAAGATATCAAAATGGCCCAGGAGAAAAGTAATCGAAATGGCTTATTTGAGGGGTAAAATAGGGTGAAATCTCTGCCCGGGCAGAATGCCGAAGCGCAGCGAAGGCGTTTGGGTGGGTATGATAATAATGGTACCGCTGATGATAATACAGAAGGTGTTCCTGCCAACGCTAACAATAGCAACAGAAATGACAATACTACTGCCAACATAAATACTCTTATTGAACTTGGTTTGTCGGGTGAGGTGATTGAAAAGTTAAAAGCGTTGAAAGGTAAGGGCTTGGATGTAAATGGGATAATTCTAGAATCACTTGAAAAACGGGAGGAAGAGCTTAAAGAAAGGAAATTGAAGCAAAGTGCAAAAGTAGGAAACTGTGAATTAAAACGGAAAGCCGAGGGTAAAAAGCCAAGCAGATATTTAGCTTCAGAAACAAAAAAAATCCTCAAAGAGGAATATGGGACTAAGTGCTCCGTGCCAGGATGTAAAAGAGGGGCGGATCATTTGCACCACACTGCAAGATTCGCGCTGACCGGCAGTAACGATTCACGCTTTCTAGCACCACTTTGTCGAGAACATCATGAAATCGCACACTTGATAGATAGGAAGGTTGTTAACAAGAAGATATCGTAGAGGCAAAAGTGGTTGCAAAGCGGAGTAGATAGGCTGAGATAAACATTCTTGAAATGTACAAAAAAAATGCTTTATGATAGAATAAGCGGGCGATAGGGGAATCAATATATAGGTAGTAGATGAAGTGAGTAAGTAAATTTGGATTGATTGAATAAATTCAGATAAATATTGAATCGTCAAAAAAATAAAAAAATAAAATAAAAAAGTGAGCATCCTGAAATTTCACAAAAAGAGAGAATGGGAATTCCGGCATCGTGGGAAGCACGATATTTCGCTCTGCGAGAAGATTCAAGTGCTTGTTGACGCGGTGGATTTTCAGCATGCTAAACACAACTTTTTCTCAGCATTTTTGCATATTCAAGACCAGGTCAAAGATCAATGTTTCAGGGTAATCCATCATCGTGAATCAGTTTTTTCGAAGTTTAGAAAGAGTCTTTTAAAGAAAACATTAAAAGGGATACGCAAGCATATTCTTCGATCGAAATTTCATTCAAAGAAACAACATTTCAAACATGTCAAAAAAACAATCATCAGGACAAAAGAGCGGGTGCTTGAGGTGCTGCACATGGATGAGATAATTGAACAGGCTCTGCATTCAGCTGCCAGAAAACGCCTCATAAACGGCAAGTTCAAAGATATTTCTCGCACAACAGGGGAAGTTTTCAATAAAAATATAACTCAGCCAATAAAAGAGGTGTGTAAGTTACCATTTTCACATCGTTTCAAGAGAAATATGATTCAAAATTGGTACAAATTTAAAGTTTCTGTGAGAAATGCATTTTCAGGAACTGCGCACGGAGCGAAATCAGCACTAAGACCTGTTTTATCAATAGCTCGGATCACAGCGGTTTTTGCAATAATTTTTGCTGGGACTTTTACAATTCTGAACATCGAAGCCCTCACGACCGTGAGTGTAGATTATATGAAAAACAACACGTTTTTGGCATCTCATTTCGATGCGAAGCAGGCCGCGGAGACCTATGTGCAGGAAGAATCTTTGGCGGCTCCGCCCCAGGATCTAGTTCTCGCAGAGAAAGAACGTGAGCAGAACGAAAAGAATGGATTGATTCTTCCGCCGCTCGATATAGAAGTTACTCCAGATGAGAACAGACTCTACATTCCGAGTATCGGCAAGAACATTCCAATCGCAAATGTCGTAGACGAAAAAGTAATTTTAAATCCTGACCCACAAGACACAGAAGATGCAATTCAAGAAGCTCTAAAAGATGGGGTTGTCAGATACCCGGGGACAGCTATCCCAGGTCATCAAGGGAACGTAGCATTGACTGGACATAGCTCGTTTTACTTCCTAGCACCAGGCGAATACAAAGATGTTTTTGCACTTCTTCACAAAGTTAACCTAGAAGACGAGATCATAATCTACTACGGCGAAAAAAAAGGAGACCAAAAAAAACATCGTTACAGAGTTACGGAGATCAAAGAAGTCAAACCACATGAGGTAGATATCCTAAAACAGACAGATGATTATCGCCTCACTCTCATAACTTGCACACCAATAGGAACAACTCTGCGTCGCCTCGTGGTTACTGCAGTACAGGTTGAATAAATTCAAAAATCCAAGGCGTCCAAGCAAACATTCTAAATATCATCAAGCTGCTTCAATAGATCATCTTCCGTTTTCTGCTCTTCAATCTCAGCCTCTTTTTCAGCAGTTTCGATTTCCCGTTTTTTCTCCCGTGACTCAAACTCCTGCCATTCAATAAGATGACGATTATTCAATTTTTTCAGCTGCTCTTCATATTCATCGTCCAATTTTGCAAGCTGTTTTTTCTCTGTTTCCAAAATCCCCTGAAACTTCATCAGCTGTTTTTCTGTCATTATCGGCATGATCTGAAACCAATATTGCCTCTCATCATCCGTCATCGACTCAGTCTCCAGCACAAGCCCAATCAACGTTGGGTACTTCCCCCGCATGTCTTCAGGTACCCCAAATTTATCCATTTTCGCCTTCAATTCAGCATCCGCCACAGTCCCATCATCTCCGCCGGAACCACCAGGGGCTGCCACGCCCTGTAAATTAATCACATGAGGATTCACATTAACCCCAGCCCCAGAGCCTTGCCCAGAGCCACCTCCAGACGTTTGTCCAGTTCCACTTCCAGCACCTATTTGTCCACCTTCATCATTCATAAGAAGAATCTTTATTTAGCCGCTACATTCTGAGAAAAACCTTCACCGAAATCAAGGGCAAGTTCAAACTCTAGGCCGCAGCCTTCGCGACAACTGCAAAATCCCCAGAATCTTGGGCAGAACCAGGATTAGCCCATTTATAATCAAATGAAGGCAAAGCCACTTCATAGCTTCCAGAGCCAGTATTATGCTTGTATCTTGCTCCAGAAGGGAGTGAATCAGTTCTAAAATCAAATGAATTACTTACATACAATTTCTCATCAGGAGATGTTGTAAACCCATCTGGTGGAGTAGGGGCAGAACTTTCTATTACAACTTCATCAGCTGGCGTGTCGCCACTACCAGCATCAGCTACAGTACGTGCAGTAGATCTTGTTGCCGCCGTAGGCTCCACTGCCGCTGCCGCATCGACTGTAGCCGCAGGTTCCACCTCTGCCACCACCTCAGCAGCCGGTTCAGCTGCAGGCTCAGCGGTTTCAACTTCAGGAAGGCTTCCAGGAAAGATTGCAGCAATGAGCTCTCCAACGGTTCTTTCTGGTGTAGATATTCCGTATTGTTTAGCCAATTCATAATTGCCATCATGATTGCCGGTGTCTGGAGAATGTAATGTGTCCAAAAACTTCTCAAATCTGTTAGCTTGACCGATGTCTATTATTCCAAGTGTACTGGTAAGATCTTCAATGCTTTTACCTTCGATATCAGAAAGCTTGTAGCCAAATAAAGTTTTTAATGAATCTGTATCATCCGTCTGAAAAGGAATATTAATATCCGTACCATCAACATTTCCGATAACTATAGATCCCTTCGAAATTATATCTTCTGCCATTGCATCGACACGGTCTGTATCAACTTCTGTAAGGCTACTGACCCGTGTTTTATAAATATCCAACTGTGGAGTTGTACTATCAGTGGTGGTATCAACAGTTTCTGTCCCGGCTGGTGTCGCCGCAGGTGTAGCTGCAGGCTTCGGTTTGGCCTTCCATCGCTTCTTCCATTTATTACTTGGGCGCCCTTCGAAATTGAACATTTCCCAATCTTCGATCAAAACGTAATTAACAGTTCCTTCCATCTCTTCTTCGAGAGGGTAAGGGACAAATACATCTTCATCATCTTCTTTCTCGGCTTGCAGCTCGTCAATTTTATCATTATCTTCATCGAGATTCTTTCTAATCTGCATCATAAAAGTGTAGAGAGCATAACCAGCGCCATGAGTAACATCAAATCCTTCTTCTTCTAAATTTGCTATCGTCTTGGGTTTATTTCCTGGTTCAAGTAAGTCCATGAATTCCCCCATATCAGTTTCTTTGATCTTCCCAATATTTGAAAGCCCAAGCTTGTTGTTTGCCACGAGGAGCGAAGCGGCTCTATCCGGATCATCTTCACTGTTCAACTCTATTCCCATGGTTCCAAGTAGCTCCATTATGACAGCAAGGATCTCTTGAATAGTCCCCATAATTTCTTTGAACATTCCTCCAGCTTCATCTACAAATTCTCCTAGCTGACCAGTTAGGCCGCCTTCTTCTTCGGCAGTATCTTTATCAAATAGCCCCGCTACTTCGTCTCGCAATATCTGAAACTTATTCGTTTCGATTTCTACACCGTTTATTTCGACAGTTTTACTGTCTCCGATAGGGATTGTCTGGCTGAAATCACTTCCGGCGGCAGCCCCACTTAGAGTCATTTCCCCTTTCTCATCATTAAAAGAAACTTTTAAATTAACGTCATCTCCCATTTTCATTTCAAATCCTCCTTTATCATCTATGCTGAAAGCTATTTCTTCACTTCCAATTATAGTACGGAGCTCCAAAGTCTCCGTGTCCCCTTCCTTGGTCAAAGTTAGGGCGTATTCCGTTTCCGCCTTACCTAGCTTCACAATGAAAGTCTTTCCAAGAAAATCTTTTGGTTTAAGATCTCCTCTTTTATAATCCACCCACATTTCATCATATCTTTCTTCAGAAACTTTTTCCCCCTCCAACTTCGGTCCTTCATCTTCTTCAGGAGGCGTGTCATCGGTGTCTTCATCTGGAGAGTCAGCAGCATCTTCTGTGGGCTCATCGCCTTCATCAGCATCGGCAAGTCCCATTGGTTCAATTGCATATGCATCAGCTTTTTCGGAGATTTCTTGAACAAGAGCGATGTCTATATCGTCTATTTTTCTGTTTATCAGAGTTTCTTTCAAGTATGTATCGAAGGTAGATCCTTCTACAACAGCGGGCTCCATATCCAAATTGTAACCAGTTATTTTTTCATCTTTTAAGGAAATTGTCAGAGCATCTGGGTAGACGCTGCCTCCCAGAGTACTGCCCATATCAATATGTAAATCGACGGTCATACTTTTCAAATCAGCGACGCTACCTGGGCGGCGGAATACAAAAGCATCGAATTTAGAGTCGTTTAACTTGCCAACGTATCCTAGAAACGTATTTATGTTATCTTCTGGAGTATCGTGTTCGACAGTGGCCCTTATGTTTTTAAAATGAGTGTCTACCGATTCAACGGTTCCGTCAGCTAAGTATTTAACGCTGTTAGCATCGATCTTCAAAGCTGAAGGAATAAATAGCAATTTGGCCTTTGCTTTGAGAAAAGCCTTTGCATCATCCTCTCTTTTCTGAATTTCATCTGCAGACAAAGTTTCGCCTCCTCCGAGATCCAATGTGTCACCACCAGCTTCTCCAGCCGCTTCTGCACCACCACCAGTCTCGAACACGAGTCTGTGTTCCAGAGATTCTGGGTCAGAGTTGAAAATATCCCGATAAAATGATGATAAAAAGTTCTTCATAAAGCTTTAATAATTCTGTATATTCTAGCAGAAAATTGAATATCTCTCAATCGTCAGATTTAAAAGAAGACTGTGATTATGAGTGCAAATCTTACAAAAAACGAGGCTAAATCGAGAATTGAGGCTCTCAGAGCGGAGATTCGAAAATATAATTACGACTACTTTGTGCTAGATAAGTCAAGTGTTTCTGAAGCTGTGCGTGATTCTTTGAAGAGAGAATTGATTGAATTGGAAGCACTTTTTCCAGATTTGGTGACACCGGACTCTCCAACTCAAAGGGTTGGGGCGACTCTTTCGGAGAAGTTTTCGAAGGTTGCGCACAAGACCAAGAAGTGGAGTTTGTTTGATTCTTTTAATGAAGATGACTTGCAAGATTGGGATACTCGTGTGAAAAAAGGGTTGATGGGGGAGGAGCCGGAATATGTGTGTGAATTGAAAATTGATGGGTTGAATGTAACTCTCTGGTATGAAGAGGGAGTGCTGACGAGGGCTATAACGCGTGGGAATGGAATTGAGGGCGAGGACATCACTCATACGATACGGACGATCCAGAGCGTGCCGCTGAGGCTAAATGAGGAAGTTACAGTGGAGGTTGCGGGTGAGGTTTTTATGCCTTTGAAAAGTTTTGAAAAATTCAAAGATGAGTTTGCGAATCCGCGAAATGCTGCTGCGGGCTCAGTCCGGCAGTTGGATCCGAGTATTACAGAAGAGCGTGAACTCGATATGTTTTTTTATAGCTTATATGGGGAGCAGGAGCCAGAAACACAATTCAAATTAATGATGAGATTGAAGGAGCTTGGACTAAAAGTTGAGCCCCATATCACAAGGTTGAAAGATATCGATGAGGTGATTGAATTTTGTAATAGTTGGCATGAAAAGAGAGGGAATTTGGAATATGAAATTGATGGAATTGTGGTGAAGGTGAATGAAAAAGATGGCCAGAGGCGGCTTGGGTATACGGGTAAAGCACCTCGTTATATGATGGCTTATAAATTTCCAGCCGAGCAGGCTACATCAGAGATCCTCGACATAATGATACAGATTGGGCGTACAGGGGCGCTGACCCCAGTAGCTATTTTGAAACCAACATTCATAGCCGGATCGACTGTGGCTCGGGCGACTCTCCACAACGAAGATGAGATAAAAAGAAAAGACGTGCGAGTAGGGGACACCGTGATAATCCAAAAAGCCGGGGATATAATCCCGGAAGTGGTAGAAGTGCTTAACAATATGCGACCAAAAGGGGCAGCTCCTTATAAATTTCCAAAACGCTGTCCGGTGTGTGAATCAGAAGTTGTTCGTCCAGAAGGAGATGCGATAGCACGTTGCAAAAATCGAGAATGTAGTGCTATGCAAAAGCGCCAGCTTTTGCACTTCGTGTCGAAGGGAGGGTTTGAAGTTGATGGCCTAGGAGAGAAGGTGATTATCCAGCTCGTGGAAAACGAACTGCTTTCAAAGCCTTCGGATTTATTTAAATTAACAAGCGAAGATTTGCTGACCTTAGATCTTTTTCAAGAAAAGCGATCAAAAAAAGTGATCAAGGCGATCGGGGAAGCAAAGCAAATCCCATTTAACAAATTTTTATTCTCACTTGGAATCCGTCATGTAGGTGCAGAGACGGCAGTTGATCTCGGTAATTTTTTACAAGGAAAAATCTCTTCATATGAGAAAGGGGAAATTCTAGAAGAAGTGCAGCGCAAAGCGCAAGTTTCACTCTTCGGCGCCCCAGAAATCCCTTCTGAGCCAGAGAAAAAACAGTATAAATATTTCATGCCAAATACAATTTCACAGATTTTCAAAAACATCTCATACGAAGAACTTGAGAACATAGATGGCATGGGCGAAAAAGTCGCGCAAAGTATCTACGATTGCTTCCAAAGTGAACATGGAACACACACATTACAATCCCTCACAGAGGTTGGAATCCACATTCTGCCAATTGAAAATTCAGTGCACTCAAATGTACTAGGTGGCAAGACATTTCTACTCACCGGCACTCTCTCAACCCTGACTCGCGATCAAGCTAAGACAAAAATTAAATCTAACGGAGGCAAAGTTTTAAGCTCCATAAGTGCAAATACAGATTACTTAATTGTCGGCGAGAACCCGGGTTCTAAGGTCAAAAAAGCACAGGAACTTAACGTAACGGTGCTAACGGAAGACGAATTTCTTAAGATGCTTGGTTAAACTTGAGGACACGCCTTCGGAGTGTCTGTTACCAACTTTCAAACACATTGAGGGCATCTTCCGGATTTTCTTCGACGGTCTTTTTTTGAGGTGCGACAGACCCTTGCGTTCCTCCGAGGCTAGAGTGCTCTCGGATCGCTGGTTCCAAATCAACTTTTCTGAGCTCTGTCTTGATGCCGAGCCTGGCTCCATATGTATTTTCAATCACATCTTCGATTTCGCCCATGGCTTCAGCACTTGCCGTTTTATCGAGGTGAAATTGGGTGCTGAAATGAAGGAGTAATCTATTATCTGTAATCGAAACAGCTTTTGCATCTCGAAAAGATACCCGGATCGCAGGATTCTTGATTTTGGTTACCAAGCCGAGCCAATTCTTACGTAATTTAGTCAGTAGATCATTTTCATCACCGGTTGTGAGGTCTTTCAAAGTGGTAGAATATTCTTCATTGGTTGCAGCGGGGCTAGAATTTACGGGAGCATTTTGTCGAACTTCTGGGGCTGCGATATTCTCTACAACGGGTCCAGTAGCAGCTCCACAGATTTTGATTGCAGCTATTTCAAGCGCCAATTGAGGCAGAGAACTGTTTTTAATTTTCTCTTTGGCATCCTGCACTAGATCTATTATATGCACAATGTTTGAGGTGCGTGCCTTGTCTCCATTTTCAACAGAAGAGAGCATTTCTTTTCTAGCGTATTCCAGAAAATCTTTACTCAATTGAGTTAAATCAAATCCCTGATTATGAATTTTATTGATAGAAGAAAGGGCATCGGAAAGCCTCCTTTCATATATCGCATTAAAAAGATCAACTATTGACTGATTTTGAGTTAATCCAAGTGTGCTTTGCAAATATTCTAGATTGAGAACATTTGACTGGGTGCTCTGCTCCAAAAGTCCAATTGCATCACGCATTCCTCCATTTACTCGCTCTGCAATACACTCTAGTGCTTCAACTTCAAAATGAATTTTTTCCTGTTCAGAGATAAATTTAAGTCGTTCAATCAGAACTGCGCGGCTCATTCTATGAAAATCAAATCTTTGGCACCTAGAAATAATCGTTTCTGGAACTTTGTAACTCTCTGTTGTTGCTAATATGAAATATGCATGAGAAGGTGGCTCTTCGAGAGTCTTGAGAAGCGCATTGAATGCCTCTTTTGTGAGCATATGTACCTCATCGATAATGTAAACTTTATATTTTGCAATGTTTGGAGAAAACTTGATTTTTTCTCGAAGGTCGCGAATTTCATCGATTCCACGGTTTGATGCTGCATCGATTTCAATAATATCTGTCAGTCGATTTGCGTTGATTTGTTGGCAGATATCACATTCATTACACGGATCCCCATTTTCTTTTCTATTGAGACAATTCAGGGCCTTTGCGATCAGTCTAGCCATAGACGTTTTTCCGGTGCCCCGCGGCCCACAAAACAAATAAGCCTGTGATACACGATCCTCCTTGAGTGCATTTTGAAGCGTCAAAGTGATATGCTCTTGTCCAACCAAATTCCCAAAGTCATGCGGTCTGTATTTCAGATAAAGTGACATAAAAAATAACTTTTATTATTACGAGAAACCCTTATACATCTTTTAAATGCCTTTGTGAAGTTTTCTCTACAATTTTCTCAATTTCTTTTTTAAACCTTTCTTCTGAAAATTCTTCAGCCCTTTTACGAATCGATTTATGATCGTAGAATTTGTAATTTAGAATCAATCTGCCGAGGGCATCTTCCATAGAGTCTAGATCTTGTTCATCAAAAAATTCCCCTGTTTCACCTTCTATAACTGACTCAGTAAGCCCGCCTTTGCGATATGCCAAGACTGGTTTGCCACAGGCCATAGCTTCTACTGGGGTGATCCCAAAATCCTCTTCTCCTGGGAACACAAAAGCCTGACAATTTTGCATATATTCAGTAACTTCGGAGTCGCTCACAAACCCCAAAAAATCTATATTTGGGCCAGCAATTGCTTCGAGTGAACTCCTGGCTGGGCCATCTCCTATGATGACGAGTTTTCGGTTTACCTTATTGAATAACTGGATAGCCTGATCTATTTTTTTGTACGGAGTTAAGGTGGATACGATTAGGAAATAATCCCCATGATATTTTTGCGGCTTAAACCTAGAAACATTCACCGGCGGATAAACAACTTCGGCATCTCTTCTATAATATTTTTCAATTCTTTTCTTAACATGCTTGGAGTTTCCGATATAGACATCGGGCCTTTTTGAAGCCAGGAAGTCCCATTCTCGTATCTGTTTCAAGAAGTATTTCACGATCCCACGATTCAAGAAATTCAAATTCTGTTCTTCGAGATATTTGTGAGCATAGTCCCATGCATAACGCATAGGGGAGTGGCAATAAACAATGTGCTGAGTCCCGAGACTTGTGATAACTCCGTGTGAGTACGCGGAGCTCGAACTGATCACAAGATCATAATCTGACAAATCAAATCCCTCTATAAACCCAGGCATCAGAGGAAAGAAATATTTGTATCTTTTCCGGAGAAATTTCGGCCACGCGGCAAGTTTTGATTCAGTTACTTTTTCTTTTGGAAAGACGCTTCCCACCTTTGCTTCATCGTAGAGAATTGTATAAATATCCGCATCTGGATACATTTCTAAAAATGATTGAACAACCCTTTCGGCTCCGCCAAGTTTTAGGAGGAAGTCAGCGACGATTGCAACTTTCATATTTTTGCGTCAAATCTTTGTAAGCGGACCTGATTATACGGTTTTTTTTGCAATTACCAAACCAAATACTCGCTCTGCTCCCCGCGCGCGCAAAGCGCGCGCACATTCATTGAGAGTT
>JABINC010000057.1 GCA_018697675.1 Candidatus Peregrinibacteria bacterium | reverse complement strand
GGATGACGATGATGCTGTGGATGACGATGATACTACTCAAACAGGAGATTTGGACGGAGATGGATTCACCGAAGAAGATGGGGATTGTGATGATGGGAACCCTGATGTTCACCCTGGAGCTGAAGATACAGAAGGAGATGGTATTGACCAAAATTGTGATGGTGTGGATGGAGAAGTAGACTCAGTTGATGAATGTAATATTTGGATTGGAGCCCCTGGCTCAACAAATGGAATTCTTGAATGGTTAGCTCCCGCTACTCCAGAAATTGGACCACCTGCTCCTGTGATTTCCGGTGGATGGGCTCAATTAACATTTGATGGAGATATCGCAGTCGCAAGGTGGACTGGTCCTGGCGGAAACACTCCTCTCGATTTTATAATTGCCGTTTACTGTGATTCCGAAGGAGGGACCACTACTGTCTTCCATGATGGAGATGTAGGCTTTGATACAGGCTACAGTGAAGAAGCTGTTGAAGATGACCTCGGAGCCTTCTTAGGATATGTTCCAATTGGGACAACTCCAAATAATGGAGTCGTAAACCCCATGGTTGCCCCTAGTTACTATGGACTACCCGTAGAATCAACTATACTTGTGATAGATAGGGACCAATAAAACGGCAGTCAATAAATTCCAAGGATTTTCAAACCTGCGACTAAAGAATCTACTTCTTTTAGTGTGGTTTCTACGTTTTTTTGAGCTGGATGACCTTCAAAATCTATGAAAAATAGGTAATTACCATAATCCGCTTTGTATGGGCGGGATTCGATTTTTGTCATGTTTACGCTATTGTCTGCAAATGCTTTGAAAACTGTAAATAAACTTCCTGATTTATCACGAGAAAAATAAAATGCGATTGAAGTGGTATTTGGCTTTTTCGTGAGAGGTGAATCTGGAACACGTTTTCTCATGCAACGTTTAGCGATAACTATGAATTTGGTGGAATTGTCTATCTCATCTGCGATGTCTTTTTTGATTATTTTAAAACCATGTTTCTTGGCAGCTTCTTCAGGTCCTATCACTGCGATATGTCGGAAATCTTTGATTTTTACCGTCTCAAATGCTTTTGCACTGCTGGACACTGCAACTCTGTCACATTTGGGGAAATTCTTCTTCAGACATTCATGACATTGGTGGAGAGCTTGGTCGTGAGACATTATGATTTTGATGTCAGCAGGCTTAGCCCCAGGCAAGACCGAAATACAATGCTTGATCGGTAGAGTGAGCTCCGCGATGATCTGGACACGGTGTATAAAAAGTCCGTCCAGGGTGCACCGCACAGTCCCGTGAAGCCTATTCTCGATCGGTACAACGCCAACAGCCGCCCTACCCTTCTCTACGTCCAACATTACTTCTTCAATTGTGTCTCTGTAGACTTTGGATTCTATTCCTTTTGTAAGGGAATTTACTTTAGCTTTTTTGCCTCTTAAAAAAGCATCCGCAGCAAAATCCGTGTACGTAAACTCAGGCCCAAGTAGGGATACTTTCTTTATCATGTGATGGGTTTACTTCTTCTTTGTAGTCTTTTTTTTGGTCTTTTTTGGCTTTGTGGCCATTTTCTTGGCAGTTTTGTGTGCTTTTTTCACAGTTTTATGTGCTTTTTTTGCTGTGCTCTTTACTTTTGCAGTAGTTTTTTTAGCTTTTGATTTTGCTTTAGTCGCAGTCTTTTTTACTGCTGTTTTAGCCTTCTTGACTTTAGTCTTTGCTTTTTTCACTGTTTTTTTCGCCTTTCTTTTAACCTTTACTAATTTTTCACTAGAATCTGAGAGCTCATCTGCCGTTTTCGCCATATTTGTAGCCATTTTTGTGAAGCTTTTTTTGAGAGGTTTGAGTCCGGTTTTCCCACTTTCAACCTCTTTGCGGATCTTTGATCTAAGCTCTTTTCCTTTTCCAGGAGCGAACAAAACCCCTGCGAGTGCCCCTGCCGCGAGTCCCACGAGAAGTGAGATCTTACCTGCTTTCTTGCCCATATGAATTTGATTAATAGTAAATATCAACGGCAAATGTATCACAATTCGTATACGTAGAAAAATGAAATTATTAATTTGAAGCTTAGTCGTTCAATAGCTCTGCGTATATTCTTTGAAAACTTTCCAGCGGCAATCCCACTACATTTGAGAAACTTCCTTCAATTTTTGCGACGAAAGAAGCTGCAGCCCCTTGAATTGCGTATGCTCCTGCTTTATCTTGCCACTCTTCTGTTTCTATATATGCATCTATTTCTTCATTTGTGAGAGACTTAAATGTCACATCCGTTTTTTCGATATGGGTTAAGCTTTTTTCAAAATTTTCAATTACAATAAAATGCATAGCTGTAATAACTTGATGAATTTTCCCTGAAAGCCTTTGTATCATTTCTTTGGCTTGGGCGGCATCCCTAGGCTTCCCAAGTATTTCACCACTCAGATAAACCAAGGTGTCCGACCCAAGAATAATATCCCCTACCCGCTCTTTTGTGCGCCCATAGACTTCCTCTGCTTTGTTTATAGCATGAGCTTTTGCCAATAATTCTGGGACTGTCTCTATGTCATGATCCTCCTCATAATTACTAACTATAATCTCGAATTCTACCCCTATTGAGTTTAGAAGATCTCGGCGCCTTGGACTTTGAGATGCAAGTATTAACATGAAGGTTGGATTAATTGGATTGTTCTCAGAGAAAATCGCTTGACTTGGCAATGCAAGACAATTATATTCTACGGGCTTTTTTGCGGTTAATACAACTAAATTTACGAAATATGCCAATTATCAGAAGTGCTAAAAAACAGATGAGACAAAGTCTCAAGAATCGTCAGAGAAATTTTCGCATGAGAAGAACTCTACATGATGCTATGAGAGAGCTTTCGGATCTTATCAAAGATGGGAATAAGGCTGATGCGACCAAAGCTCTAAGTGCTGCTTACAAGGTTATCGATACTGCAGTGAAGAAAAATCTTCTTCATCAAAATAACGGAAACCGTAAAAAATCTGCTTTTGCAAAAAAGATTGCCGAGATGAAGTAATAACTTTTCTCGAAACATTTACTCAATATTTAGCCACCGAAGGCATTCTGGAGTGGCTTTTTTTGAACCATTTTCATGTTTCACCAGTATTGGCAGCCCAAGTGAGCGCACTGGCAAATCTTGGAATCTTCTATAAAAAGCCGAATGCTGCAGAAAATATGTATTATCTTTTTTTACAATGACAAAATTTTCCGGAGTCTTGAATCCCCCAAATTCCAGGACTTGATTTATCATGTTTTCTACACTCAGAACCTCTTTTCTGGAACAAATCTTCCATGAAGCCTTCGCCTCTGTAAATTTGGTCGAAACTCTATGTGCTGCCTGCCTTTTTTGACGAGAAGTCAATTTAACTTTCTCTTTGACTGGCGCCATCTCAGTGGCTGAAGTTTTTGTGATAACACATGCGAAAAAACCTCCAGTTTGGAACTCTTGAGGCCATAATTTCAACATTGGCTCTTTGGCTTTTCTCTTTTCCCCTGTGCCATCTTTGGTGCCGCTCAGCCCCAAATGTTTCATATCTATATTTTCTAATTTGGCATTCCCTAAATATTTTTTCAAAAGGTAATCTACAACCTTCTCATTTTCTTCAAGATTCAAAGTACAGGTAGAATAGACTATCTTCCCACCAGGTTTCAGGGCTTCAAATGCACGAGTTAGGATGTTTTTTTGCCGCCTAGCATTAAATTTAACTGTCTTCATATTCCAATGATTCAGTACCGCCGGAAATTTGAAATACATCCCCTCTCCAGTACATGGAGCGTCAACCAAAATTCTATCAAAAATATTCGTGTAATTTTGCGCAAAATGCATTGGATCTAGAGATGATATTGCATGACATATAACACCATAATGTCGCAAGTTATTGCGCAGTTTCAAGTATCGAGTCGAATCAATTTCGTTAGCTATTATGAATGCATTATTTTTGGCCAGAGCTGCTATATGTGTGGTTTTCGAACCAGGCGAAGCACAAAGATCCAAAATCACCTGTTTTTCTTTTACATCCAATAATTCAGCAGCCACCTGCGAACTCGCCTCCTGAGAATACACATGCCCACGCTTGTAATGATCTGTGTTCCCGATGGCAATTTTTGATTTGTAAAAATACCCCGTTGAATTCCAAAGAAGTGGTTCCAGATCAAACACATCTGCTATGAGTTTTTGCTTAGGCTTGCAAAGAAGCGTGTTTATACGCAATGCTTTTTTTACACTTTCCCCATCTTGGACTTGCCGCAAGAACTCCTCCAACTCTTGCCCTCCAAGAATGCCTCTGAAATATTCTTTGAATTTATCGTTCATATGAGCATTTAATCGTATTGTAGATGCAGAGTCAATTTGATAGAGTGCCTATTGCGTATTTTTAGCAAATGCATTAGTTTGCTACCTCAGATTTAAGTCAAATTATGATAAGAAATACTACTTTTGTTGTCGTAGATACAGAAACCACAGGAGCTACAGCTGCGCAAGATCGGATTGTAGAGATTGGAGCTGTAAAAGTGGTAAATGGAGAAATCGTTGATACTTACCAGACCCTTTTGAATCCGAAACGGCTAATTCCTCATAATGTAATTCAAATCCACCGAATAACAGATAATATGGTAATAAATGAACCATTTTTTGAAGATATCATTGGCGAATTTCTTGAATTTATGGGAGGAGATTCTGTTTTGGTAGCGCATAACTTGGAATTTGACCGTGGATTTATAAATGAAGAATTGAAGCGCATAGGACATATGCCGTTACCTAATCAAGGGCTCTGCACACTTAAATTATCTCGCAAAGTTTTCCCAGATTTCCGCAAATATGGGCTTGGACACCTATCAAAAACTCTTGGGATTGAACTTTCAAATGCTCATCGGGCACTTGCAGATAGCATGGCTACTGCTGAAATATTGCTTCGTATTTTTGATGAATTGGAAAATCAAGGCAAGACTACTCTCAAAGACATAAATCTAAAAAGACTCAAGCAAGAATCAACTCTTAGTTTGTTTTGATTATTTCGATCGTAAAAAACCTGCAGCCATAATCGCCAATATGGTTGGTCCAAATATAAAGAAACTGAAATCCACCTCAAACAGTGGGGATTCCATAAGCAGAGTCCCTATTACCAGTACAATGGTGAAGTTCATGAATATTATGAATCTGTGACGACCTATCGCTTTTGGCAAATGGGTAATTGCAAATCGCCGGAGGTATAGCATAAGAAGTATGAAGAGCAGTCCGCTTATCCAGAAAAATTTCAAGAAAACTTCATCATTTTGGATAAGCTCACGTGCAAACTCAGAAACTACCAACGGATGAGCTAACCAAGCTATAACTGCGATTGCCATTGCGCTGTAAAAAGCTCCCCATCCAAGCGCCCTACTTTGCTTCACCTTCTTTACACCATTTATCCCCTCCAATGAACGAATTGCACGTTTGACCTGGTTTAAGTCTTCTACTTCTATATTTATATATCCAACTGCCATGCCATTCCTATAAAAAGGTGCCTCCTTTGCTTCCAGTCGGATAATATTTATACCTTCATGAGCCAAAACTTCTGATATATCAGATACAAGCCCCACCCTGCTATCCAGTTCAAGGATAAGACGTGCACGCAATCTGTCATATCTCTCATTTTTGAAAAACATCTTGAAGAGCTTTTCTATACTAAATCCGTTACTTGTAAAAATCTCTTCTTGATTTTGCACCAAGATCTGTGTGACTTTTTTCTCTGCAATTTCACCAGATCCCACCATCAGCAACAACTCTTCAAGGTCTTTGCATTTGAATAAATCCACTACCTTCATCTTTCTCTTCATCGACAGATTGCGAAAATTTCCTTTTTGCATAGCAAAGGAAATATTATCGAAAATCATTTCCCCAAGATCTTTTCTCTGTGTTCTCGAACGCTTTTTAAAAACTTTTTTAATACCTTCTTTTGCCTCATCTGTAATTACAAAATATAGCCATTCTCGATTTGGTTTTATATTTTTATCCGTGTGTATCTCAATTACGTCTCCTGTTTGCAATTCATAACTCATCGGTTTTTTCTCTTTGTTAACAACTGCATATGCATATCTATTCCCTTTATCTGCAGAAAGGCGGTATGCGAAATCCAAAGGAGAGGATCCCTGTGGCATATCTATAACATCTCCATCGGGAGTAAATATAAATACACGATCACTCAGCACATTTAATTTGAGATCTTCTATGAAATCCACATTGCTCTTACTTTGAAGCTTCATCACTTTTTGAACCCAAGGGGTTCCTTCCAAAAATGTATTTATATTTGCACTTCGCCCCCTTCTTCCATAAATAAACTGAGAGGCTATACCGTATTTTGATTTCAAATCCATATCCTTGGTCCGCACTTGGAACTCTATAAGCTCACTATCTGGCCCAAATACAGTGGTATGCAGGCTTTGATATCCATTTGGCTTTGCTACAGCAATATAATCCCGAAATTGATTGGGTTTTGGATTCCATTTGCTATGAACCATACCAATAACTTTGTAGCAATTCTCAACTGAATCAACAACTATACGAATAACTGGTAAGTCATATAATTGTGGTACTTGTTTCTTGTTTCGTTTCATTTTTTTGTAAATAGAAAAAAGATGTTTCCATCTCCCTTCTACCGTCGCTTCCAATTTTTCTTCTTCTATAAGTTTTTTTGTCTTTCTTTTAATTTTTGAAATGTAGTTGCTTTGCTTCTCTCTGTGCAGATCTACAACTGATTTGATTTTATTATATTGCTCAGTATGTATGTATTTGAAACACAGGTCATCCATCTCCTGCCTGAGCCCCCATACCCCGAGTAAGTTCGCAAGTGGAGAATAGATTTCCAACGTCTCCTTGGCGATTCTGGTCGCTTTCTCCGGCCTCACATACTCCAATGTCCGCATATTATGAAGTCTGTCAGCTAATTTCACGAGCACGACCCTTATATCTTTGGCCATTACCAAAAACATTCGACGAAGCGTGTCTATCTGTCTATCCTGCATATTATGCTGATAATGCACCGCTGATAGTTTTGTAATTCCTGCGACCAATTCTGCTATCTGTGATCCAAAATGTTCTTCTATATCATCTAATGTGCGATCTGTGTCCTCTGGGACATCATGCAATATGCACGTAATAACCGTTGGCAAGTCCACACGCATCTTTGCAAGTATCAATGCTGCGCTTATTGGATGTATTATATACGGCTCTCCAGATTTACGTTTTTGCCCTTCATGAGCCTCTTTTGCAAACTCATAGGCTTGATCCAAAAGCTTACTGTCAAATGGCCGCAAGTACTTCTCCAGCTCTTGTTTTAGCGACTTGTAGATCTGTCCAGGTGCCATAATCAATGTGGTATCAATAATGTGATCCTTATCATACGTTTTTAAAGTCGTTTTTGCAAGAATTGTATTGTATCACAGATAAGTTTCCATTGTGTATTAATTTTTTGATGACATATTCACTGATCTTCATCATTGGTGTTTTGAGATTCATTTCCTTGCCCTGATGCCGTCTTTTCCAGTTG
>JABINC010000005.1 GCA_018697675.1 Candidatus Peregrinibacteria bacterium | reverse complement strand
TTTGCTGAAAGTCTCATGGATGACGTGAAATTGCTCGGGGCTATTACAGATGAAATTGTCGATCAAAACCCACTCGGCTCTGGCGCTGGATACGGCTCTCCATTTGACTTTGACAGAGATTGGCTATCGGAGGAAATTGGATTTTCAAGGACTCAAAATAATGTAATTTATTGTCATAATTCTCGTGGAAAAATTGAAGGACTTGTACTGGAGGCTTGTTGCCAAATCATGATGACTTTGAATAGACTGGCTTGTGATCTTCTTTTCTTCACAACTCAAGAATTCCAATTCTTCCTAATGGATGACAGTATTGCGACTGGATCATCTATCATGCCGCAAAAGAAAAATCTAGATGTGGCGGAGCTAATACGTGGGCGGACTGCGACTGTAATTGCTTGTCGAGGTGAAGTTACGATGAATATTATGAATAAGATTTCTGGTTATCATAGGGATGGTCAAGAAATCAAAAGGCCTCTTTTCCTCGGACTCAAATACACAGAAATGTCTATCGAAGCTATGGGCGTAATTCTCGATAATATCAAACCAAATCATGAAGTCCTGATGAAGTCTATGCTCGAATGTCCTGGGCTTTTTGCAGCTCACAAGGCGTTTGAAAAAGTAAAAGAAGGAATGACTTTCCGGGATGCGTACAGAGAAGTTGGAAGCAATATTGCAGGGATAAATGTAGATGCTGCTGACGTTGCTGAAATGCTCAAAATGTCTAAGCATCAGGGAGGAACTGGGAATTTGGGACTGGATAAAGTAGCGGAGGATATTGAGAAGCTGCGAAGATAGTTTTCTGAGATAAAAATTTAAAATCTAATCATTTTCATATGGAACCTTGGGATCTACATGCCGTGCTGCGGCAAAAAATCAAAGAAAAAGGCGGAATTATTTCTTGTCATGCACATTTTGATAAATCGCATGTTGTAACTCCGGAGACTCTGCAGATGTGTCTCAATGATATGGAAGTTAAATGGGATCTTTGGAAACAAATAAAAGAAAATTACACGCATGAAGGTTTGATTCGGCGCATGTCAATTGCTGTTGAAAAAATGATCGGACAGGGATCCCCAGTTACACGTACAAGTGTAGACGTGGACAATACTGTTGGGATGATGTGTGTAGAGGCAGCGCTTGAGGTAAAGGAGAAATATAAGGATCAAATCGAAGTTCAGATTTGTTCGCAAGTGCTCGAAGGAGCATTAACTCCCGAGGCTCAACAGTGGATCGAGAAAGCTGCGCCATATGTAGATGTACTCGGCGGACTCCCCTCTAGAGATCGACCAAATCAAAGGGAGCATTTAAGCTTTATTTTTGAAATAGCTAAAAAATACGGGAAAACCGTGGATGTACATATAGATCAGAATAATGACCCTGAAGAAAAAGATACAGAATTGCTTGTCGATGAAGTTGAAAAACATGGGCTACAAGGAAGGGTGAATGCAATCCATGCATGTTCACTGAGCTGTCATCCGGATGACTATATCAATATGATTGCAAAGCGTTTGAAAGAAGCGGATATGAATGTAATCGTATGCCCTCGAGCTATGATCGACCAAGTTCAATTCCGTGATAAATTGGTGCCAACTCATAACTCAATAGCTCCAGTTCGTCACCTACTCGAAGCTGGCGTAAATGTCGCACTCGGAGTGGATAATATACATGATTATTTCTGTCCATTTATCGATGGGGATGTTTTCGAAGAACTTCTCTTCCTGATCGAAACATGCAGATATTACGATATTGAAAAATTGTCCGATATCGCAACTGTTAATGGAAGAAAAATCGTTATAGATCAGTTGAATACTTAAAATAAAAAATATTTATGCTTTTTCAATACATTTTTCTCGGGTTTGTCTTCGCGGCCGGTGTCGGGCCAGTAAATATTGAGACTGCCAAACGAGGACTGATTGGGAAAATCATTCCCGCTGCGTTGTTTTACTTGGGGAATGTCGTTATAGATGCTCTTTATATTTTAATTCTACTATTTGGATTTTCCTTATTCACAGAGAGTATCAAGCTTCGACTCGTACTTGGAATATTCGGAATAGCCTATCTTCTATATCTTGGGATCGGGAATATAAAAGATTGTTTTAAGAAAAGCATCTTTTCAAACAAATCCACCAAACCTAAAAGAGTTATTAACCCTTTTCTGGAGGGGATATTGGTTAATTTAGCAAATCCTATGGCGATAGCTAGCTGGGTAGCTTTTTATGGAGTCGTGCCTTCTGATTTTGGAGAATCTATCTTCAATTTCTTCGCCGTGATGGCTGGAGCAATACTTCTGGGAGCAGTGCTCCTCTTTGCAACCTATTTTTTCAAACGCATCATAGGCGAAAAAATCATGCGCGGCATCTCACTTGTGTCGGGAATAGCACTTATTGTTTTTAGCATACTTTTCACATTCAGCCTGTTCAATCTATAAGCAGAGCTAAGAGATCGTGTAAACATGCAGATATTACGACATTGACAGATGGCCAATGAACTGATTAGAATGCCCTCTAATTATTTGTCAAAATATTATGAGAAGGTCTAATGATGAAATTATTGATCTGGATGAATTCAGACCTGAAACACCAACTTTGGAGTTGATGGAGGCGGTAGCGAAATCTGGCGGCTTGGAATTACCTGACGACATGCCTTTGACGTTTAGGAAGTTTTTTAACTGGTTGGTTCGCGATGCTCGCGGGATTAGTCTTAGTAAATTATCAAAGAACTCTGGAATTGAGCGTACAATGATTAGCAAATTGGTGATAACCCCTTCTCCGCCAGTAAAAACTCATTCAGCTGAAACCGCCTTAGGTGGAGACAATCGTTACTCATTACTTGCCAGGTCACTTGAAGTTGATGAGAGACTTTTTTGTCAACTTGTTCAAAATTTTCAAACATATTATATAGACTTATATGATTATAGAAGTGATGAAGCGGCCCAAACTATAATTCATTTTCGTATTGGGCTGATGCGTCTTCTTGAAGGGGTAAAAGATCAAGAAGAGTGTGATGAAATGGAGATCGGGTTGGATCAAATTATGAAAAGTCAGATTAATAGCTGCACTCAGGACCCGGGCAGGACATTAGAAAAATGCTACGTTCAATTTAAACGTGAGCATTTAGGGGAGGTTCCCGTTGCGATAGAAGTTGAGATGGATAGATTTGCTCATTCTGTTTTTAGACAAACTGGCCCTATCGGAGAATTAAATACTGATATAAAACCATCAACCTTTGAGGGTGAAACAAGGCCTCCAGAAGACCAACTAAATCGACTTTTACACAAACTATTACCGCATGATGATGTGGAAAGTCTCGAAATTAATTCTGAACTTATGCCGCCGGGGAAAATGTATGCATATCAATCTGGAGTACTTGAATTCTCTTTGGGACTGCGCCAAGATCTCGAGCTAATATTGGAAGGCGAAGTTCCTATGCCTTTTGCCATTGAGCTAGAATGCCTATTGCTATCTATAGCCAACCATGAATACCGTCAGAGACCTGAACTTCAATCTAGATTTTTTGCTGGCTCGTAATTGTATAAACATGCAGGGATTTGCTCTTTTTGGTGCGCTCTTCGCATGTGTACGGGCCATCCCATTCTAGGAATCGGCAGGCGTATGAAATTATCTTAGTGTTTTTCTTGAGTTCGCGGAGGAATTTTGGTTTGAGGATCTTATTCATCGTTGGCTCGATCATGTAAATATAGACAATATTTGCATCAGACAGATCTACTTTGAGTGCATTTGCATGTTTGAGCGTGAGATTTTTTTGAGGTGAAATGAAATTTCGGAGGCGGCTCCAAAGGTACATTGTATATGCCATTTCTATTCCAATTACTTTGGCTTTTGGATTAGCCTTTGCGATGTAGTGAGCTACTCTGGCATCACCGCAACCAAGTTCGTAGAAAATTTGGCCGGGCTTGAGATTTGCTAGGCGGTTGATTTTTTCTAACCTGTCTTTTGGGATTGGGACCCAAGGTGCAAGTGAAAATCCAGCTATGAAAACTGGAATCAGAAGGATAACTGCAATAATGAATAATATTGCTAGTATTTTTGTTTCAATTGGCATGGTGTGATGGATTAAATTCCGAATTTTTTACCTTCGTAACGTACGATCTTTAGATTTGTTTGCTGGGCAAGCATTTCTTTTGAAACTGGGTCATCGTAATCTGAGTCGTAGACTACTTTTTCTATACCAGAATTTAAGATCATTTTGGCGCAGATTATACAGGGGAAGCAGTTGCAGTATAAAGTTCCTCCTTCGATATTTATTCCAAATTTTGCGGCCTGAGTTATAGCATTTTGTTCGGCGTGGGTTCCGCGACAGATCTCGTGGCGTTGTCCTGATGGGATGCCTAGTTTTTCTCGCAAGCAGCCCCCGAGCTCCGCACAGTGCGGAACCCCACGAGGAGCTCCATTGTACCCCGCAGTCAGCTGCTGTCCGTCTTTGGCAATCACAGACCCGACATGCCGCCGAAGACATGTTGAGCGCTTAGCCCAGGTGTATGATATTTCCATGAAAATCTCATCAAAACTAAGACGTTGCTCTCCTTTGTAAAGCTTTAAAAAATGATCAAATTTCTTCTCTAAATCCTCGAGCGTGCCCTCATTCAAAATAAAGAAATCAACTTTCTCCAGACACTTCTTCACCTGCTGCCCATCTGGCGACTCCCCCTCCCCTTTTTCACGTTTCAATTTCGCAATAAGATCTTCTCTGCTCAGACTCATCCCTTCCCTGCTCCGAGAAAGCATCCTGTCGATCAAAAGATCATCAGCGGCACTAACTCCAACTATCAGCATTCCATGAATTTTCCTGAGAGCCTCGGCCTCTGCAGGATTCCGAATTCCATCGATAACCCAATTCACATCTCCATATTTTTTGATCTCTTCACAAACTTTCATGCCAAGCACCCCAGCCCCATGTGTCGACCGAAGATCATTCCCCGTATCCTGAAGATTCTCACGAGTATGCTCCAGCCCTCGCCGAGTCGCCTCTTGTCGCACCATATCCGAAAGTGAAATATATCTATATCCCTTCGCCTTCAAAATCCTCGCAATCTCACCTTTCCCACTCCCCATATAGCCTGTTAGTCCGACGTACTGTGTCATTTTTCAAGAATTAAATTTTAAATTTGAGGGCTCAAAATACACTTTCTAAATTTCTTCCACAACTTCTTCTTTCGAGAACCTGATTTTTTTTGCAGTGGCATATTTGTCATCTGCGCTCCTGTACCCAAGTGTGCAAACTGCAATTGCTGTTAAATTTTTATCTGCCAAGCCCAACATTTCGTCATATTTCCCCTTATCAAAGCCCTCCATCGGACATGCATCTATCCCCATAGTTGCCGCTGAGGTAAGCAAGTTCCCGAGAGCAATATAAAGCTGCCGAGCCCCCCAGTTCTCCGCCTCTCCCGCCTTCTTTTTTTCTTCCAGAAAACCTATCATTTTATTTTTGTAGCCATCGAGTGTTTCAACCGGCACCTCTCGAGTCTCCGCCATATCCTCAATATATTTTTCAATATAATTTGCATCAATATCTGTCCTCATACAAAGCACAATCATATGCGATGCATCTACAATCTGTGGCTGATTCCACGAATGTTCTTTTAACTGTTCGCGCAAAGCGGCATCTTTCACAACTATGAATTTCCAAGGCTGCAAGCCAAAAGATGAAGGTGACAATCGAAGAGCTTCCAATACATTTTCAAAATCTGCATCTGAAATATGTTTCTCCGGATCAAACAATTTCACCGCATAACGCCAATTCAAAGATTCCAATATATTCATAACGTAAATTTTTTAGTTTGTATTTTCGCGCGGATCAAATATACTCCATCCGCATAATTTTTAAAAACAAAAGTATGATCGAAGATAAAATCTCAATTACTCTCCAAGATATTTCAAAAATAAAGGAGAAAATCAAAGGAATTAAGAAGGATATAAAGATAGAAGAAAAGAATGATTCAGAGGAATACATAGAGCTGAAAAAAGCCTTAAAAGATCTGAAAGAACAGGTTAAGGAAGTTGAAGAACAACACAAAAGAGGGCTTGCAGGAGATGATCATTACCAAAAACTCCGTGAGATGAAACTCGAGCAGGATGAAGAGCTTGCACATCTAAACATGCAACTGTTCACTTACCTTTCGAAAATGCCACCAAAGCCGTTCAAAATGAATGTCGATACCGAATCAGGCACCCTACTCGTCCAAGTTGAGCCTGAAATGAAGATTTATTTAAATGGGAAAGAGGAAAAGAGAAGGGTTTAATTTATTGACCTTTTGAATTCGTTTCAGTAGAATCTTTCTCGCTGTTGGGGCGTGGCCAAGTGGTAAGGCACATGGTTTTGGTCCATGCATTCGGGGGTTCGAATCCCTCCGCCCCAGCCAATTTTGGCTATGCCAGTAGAAAAATTACCCAGAGGCCGCACAGCACTAAAATTATGCCTGCGAGGATGTATACTAGAGAGAGCTTTTTCATGTTTGCTATTTTTTTCTTGTCATCGGTAAATAATTCTGGATTTACTCCCTGTAGAATGAAAACTACTCCGATTATTACAATTAATATTCTAAAGAAAATAGGCATATTGCTTTAATTATTTTTTGAGATGTTTTTTTATGAATTCTATAAAATCTATCTCCTTTTCACCTTCTGGTTGGACTTTTGAAATACCCAGCCAGCTTAATCCACAGACTACTGGATTACCGATAGCGCCGCTCCAATGTTCTGCATCTTTTTTGTTATGAAGGAAAGGAAGATGGTCATGAAACATTGAGGCTGTTTCATCTGACACCTGTATTAATCGCAGTCTCTTTCCATCCTTTGTTCCAATCTTCCCATCTTTGAAATATGTCCAAATACTTAAACCCTGACCCTGCTTTTTCGCAACATCATCTGGCTCCATATCTGAGAAATCTATGAATGCTTCTTCTGACCAATCCATAAATTTTTGGGTTAAACTTCTTCTTAAAACGAATCCATATACTTATTCACATTTCTTAGGTCTGATTTTAGGCTCGCTATACGACGTTTTCTTTTTTTACTAAATGCCCTATGCAAGAAACCTCCTACTGTAGGGCGTTCCAGCTCCGCTAATTCTCTTCTGATGTCACGCCTGCGTTTTTCTAGCCCTGCCATTCTTGAGTTTTCAGCTCTGAAAGCATAAGTCCTTTCAAGTTGCTGTTCAGTAGGAGCCATTTTCTTCTCTACTGCTGCTAACTCTTTACGGCCTCCGAATGCTTTTTTGAAAAATCCTGTAACCCCTTCCAGTTTTCGTCTTAGCTCACGTCTAGTTGCATTTAATTTGCTGTATTTTTCTAAAGAAACTACTTCACTTTCCGAGTTTGTATCTGCTTGTCTACCAGCTTCTATGATAGTGGCCACCTTTGCCTCTGCATTTGGCGTGACTTCTACAATTGGGGTAGCCTCTTCCTCTTCTCCAAACACAAGCAAGCCTTCTTCTGGCTCGCCATGATCTTCTTCTGGTGTTTTTTCTGCCATCTTTGCCGCTGCTGCAGCCCTCAAACGATTAACAGTCCCCTCGGGGAAACGCTCCAAAGTGATTGGCTTTTTTGAACCACCACATCTACGATTTATGACTTCGGCTGCGCTAGCCATATCTCTAAGTTGATCTTTTTTAGCTTCTATATCTCCACCAGCTACTGTGCATCCCCATAATATTTCAGACAAATTTTGTACGAATCCGCAAATGCGGTCAAAGTCCGCTCCTCTTATGTCACTCCTAGAGAGAGTTTCGTAAGACTCTGCAACCTCATAAATAGCTCTTTTCAGATAAATATATGTACGATTTCTTGAAGAATCGAGGAATGACTTTAAAGCCTCCACTTGCCTATCAATAGTTCCTGCTCCTTCAGCCATGCGTGCCCAATATTCGCCACTAGACATGTCTGCCGATGCATGCACCAACATTACCTGTGTATCACCCGCATCCAGATCTCGTTCTGGATCAAACCCTGTATTTTCTAATGGTCCACCATTCATTCGATTGAGAGGTTATATACTTAGAGGGAATTCTACTATATATACAGAAAAATGCAAATTATGCTTTAATTAAAATGCATCTTAGAATTCTCCTGTCTCAATAAATCTCGCTACGCCTTCTTTCACCTCGGGAGCGTTTTGGATAAATGTGTGGCGTCTTTCTACTTTTAGGAAATCTGACATCGCCTCGTTGGCAGCACTATCAAGAGAAACCTTGCCATCCAAAGTTCCTCCTATCACGCCAAATTCGAAATTGGGATCTGGAAGAGTCAGTGGAATGCTCTCTGGATTGGTCCCGAGCTCTGAGAGTACTGGGCCTGTGATAAAACGATAAAACCATTTTTTCATAAGCCTATCGGCCATTTCACTCCCATGATTTGGAGGTGCAATCATAACGACCCTCCCTAGCCGCCCGGGCTCATTTTCATTCAAATAATTCCTAATTAGAATCCCCCCAAGTGAATGTGTAACAAAATGCATTTTTTTGTCCGGAACCTGGCAGTGAGTTTCAATTGCTGGAGCTATAAAATCCTCTGTGAGAGTTTGAATATCGTATTTGATAGAAGGATAATCGATATTTATCGTTTCATAACCTTTTTCATGAAGAAAACGCTCCATCTGCCCCATAGCACTTGAAGAACGAGCCAGTCCATGAATCAGAAACACGCAATCCCCATCCTTTTCATCAACTGAAACGCCATAGTTCATGAGGGTCCCAAAATACACACCTATCCCGAGAAGGATTAGAGAGAGAATTATTACTGCTGTGTATATTTTTTTCATCAGGGGCAGTTTACTAGAATTATTTGTTATAACAAACCCTACCTGAAAGTTCCAAAAAAAATACTGTTGACAGTGAGAGCACGCTCACCTAATCTTCAAAAGATGACCAAACAAAATTCTACGAAAAATAATATAGAAATTAATCCTGAGTTTGCGCGTGCGCTGGAACTTCTTGGCAATACGAATAAGAATGTTTTTATCACGGGGAAAGCGGGAACTGGTAAGTCCACGCTTCTTCAATATTTTCGCGAACATACTGACAAAAACATCGCTGTGCTTGCCCCCACAGGTGTCGCCGCGCTGAATGTAAAAGGCCAAACCATTCATTCTTTTTTTCTTTTTCCACCACATATCACACCTCAAACCGTTAGCAAACATCCCCCTTCAAAAAAACTTGGAACGCTACTACGAAAAATAGATACTATCGTGATTGATGAGGTCTCCATGGTACGAGCTGACACGATGGATTGTATCGATACGGCGCTACGATTTTACCGGAAAACCGATGAGCCATTTGGCGGACTGCAGATGATATTTATTGGTGATCTTTATCAATTGCCACCGGTAGTTTCGGGTAAAGATGAATGTGAACTTTTTCAAACTTACTATGAAAGCCCTTATTTCTTCGATGCCAAAGTGCTTGAGCGGATTGAAATGGAATTTATAGAACTCGAGAAGATTTATCGTCAAAAAGATCAAGATTTCATCGATTTGCTTAATAAAATTCGTAACAATTCGATAGAAGAAACTGATATTGCTGAGCTTAACACAAGGCTTGATCCTGATTTTGAGCATGATGATACGGATGAGGATTTTTATATTACTTTGACCACGACCAATGCTGCTGCGGACACTATTAATTACAAAAAATTGTCAGAACTAAGCCTGGAACCGGAAACTTATCATGGGGAAATTACGGGCAAATTTGAGGACAGACGGCTTCCGACTTCAATGGAGCTGGATGTGAAGATTGGCGCGCAGGTAATGATGCTTAATAATGATCCTGAAAAACGTTGGGTCAATGGGAGTATTGGGAAGGTTGTTGATATTGAATATTATGGCGATGAAGACGTGGTGATTGTTCAGCTGAATGATGGCCAGACGGTTGATGTTATCCCTTATACTTGGGAAGTTTTTCGCTATTTTTTCAATAGGGAAAAGATGCGACTAGACGTTGAAATTGTCGGTTCGTTCACTCAATACCCTTTTCGACTGGCTTGGGCAGTGACTATTCACAAGAGCCAAGGCAAAACTTTTGACAATGTCGTCGTCGACCTCGGCCGCGGCAGTTTCGCACAAGGCCAAGTTTACGTCGCCATAAGTCGTTGCACCAATTTCGACGGACTAATCCTGAAAAAACCCATCCACAAAAGACACATCTGGACCGATAACCGCATTATAGATTTTCTGAGGGGGTTTTAGGATGAAAACTACTTTTAATTTTTCAATTTTTTAATACTTGGATTATCCGATAATGATTTCATCTGAATGATAGCTATTTCATTCAATTTTAAAAGTCTCTCAAACTGGGAGGTTCCCTCTCTTATAAAAACTGCGTTTAGTGATTCCAAATTTGATAAACATACTAATTGGGCAACTGTAGCATGATCTCTCATATTACCTTTTGCCTTTGGGTTAGAATCTCGCCATTCCTTTGCAACCATTCCAAACAAAGCTTTATTCAATACATCGGCCTCGCTCGCATATACGAACCTTGCCTGCTGTTTTGTAATTTTCTTTGGTATTAAATGCTCTTGGACTGCATCAGTATGTACTTGATAATTGATTTTCGCCAAATTCCTTTTAATATCCCATCCGAGTTTCAATCTTTCACTTTCCTCTTCTTTTAGCCGTTGGAATTCCTTTATAAGGAACAGTTTGAATTCAGGGCTTATCCATGAAGCAAATTCAAATGCAATATCTTTGTGCGCATAGGTTCCCCCTCCATACCTTCCTGATTTGGAAATAATACCAATTGCATTGGTTTTCTCAATCCAACGTTTTGGTGTAAGTGAAAAACTATTTAATCCTGCCTGATTTTTAAACCCATCGAATTCGATGGATTTAAAATTTTCATTATATAACTTCTCCCATAAACCCAAAAATTCAATTGTATATCTCCTCCTCATCCAGTTTTGCAATATATAATCTGTTCTTTCAGAATCCTTGTGCCTAGCAATATCAGTAAGAGAAATATAATCCTGCTCATTTTGTTGAAACAGTATTATCTGAGTTCCTTTGACATGTATTTTCTTTCTTTTCATTGAATTGAATCTTCATAATCCGTCCCAATACTAGGTGAGCGCACCCTCACTGTCAATGTAATTTTATCCAAAAAAAGGTGCATCCAACCCACTTTCATGTTACAATGCTTGCAGAGGTATGAAGAATTTGAATTAAAAACGAAGACTTACTAGTAGCTCCAAGACGAATTAATAACAAAAAAAGATGAAAAAACCGGATAAAGAAAAGAATTGCGCTTTTATCGATGCGCAAAATTTACACATGTCGATTGAGGCAATGGGATGGAGACTGGATTACAAACGCTTCCGCGTTTATTTGAAAGAACATTACGGTATCGCTAAGGCATATATGTTCATGGGATACAAACCAGATCAGCAGCCTATGTACGATGCTTTGAAGGAATACGGCTACACTGTGGTTTTTAAACCAACGCTCACGCTCAAGAATGGTATTACCAAAGGGAATTGTGACGCAGACCTCGTCCTGCAGGCCATGATTGATTACAAAAAATATGACAAAGCCGTAATTGTAAGCGGAGACGGAGATTTCCACTGTTTGATCAATTTCCTCCAAGGCCGCGGAAAACTCGGCGCGGTACTCGTCCCTTCGATTGATACTTGTTCTGCACTGATAAGGGAGGTTGTAGAAGGCAGGGTGGATGTGGTGAGTGATCTTAGGAAGGAACTAGAATACAAGAAAGTTGCTATGAAGAGGATTTATACAAAAATTGCTGTGAAAGCCCCTGAAAAGACTTCTGTTAAGGAGAAATTTGGAGTGGGGTTTGTGGTTAGGAAGTTGGTGAATGTTGGGGCTTAGGGGTGATTTATATTTGGTTATATTTTTTACTATAAAATCACCTTTATTGGATATCGCTTATGCAGTTGTATGGGGAAAGATTGAATTTTTTGAGAGTTTCTTCGTAAGCATAATAGAAGAATTTTTCAATTGGTGGGTGAATTTTTTGTTTAGCACCTAGCAAATGGTTGTTTTCAGATGCAAATACAATTTGTCCAATAATGGCAGAGAATAAGCATGCTTTTTTTGCATTTTTGCCTTGAATTTGAGATTCATCAATTTGGCTTAAAATTCTATCCCCTTCATCTATTATCCACCTTTGAAATTTATTTTCTGAAGGCGACTTTTTCTGAAGTGAAATAAAAGTATCTATTTTCATGATTTGGTTTCCGTAAAACAAACGTTTTTCCGCCTCATTAAGTAGAGAGCTTTTTTCATCAAGCATCTTTTTGAAGTAAGCTGAAACAGTGTTCCAATTATATTGTGTTTTATACCACTCATCAGATGGCGCAAACGCCCCACTTCGCAAAGTATTAATAGATGTGACTATAATAATCGCTATAATGATGAGAATTATTATTTCCATGGAAAACATAAAAATATAAAGAACCCCGAGCTTACGATCGGGGTTTTCTGGCTTCGCCGTAGCTACGCTACAATTCAAGCTGCGCTTGCCCCGCATCTTCTTCACCCTGCTGCTTAATATAATTTTGAATAATCTTTTCGTTAATTCCAACCGTA
>JABINC010000067.1 GCA_018697675.1 Candidatus Peregrinibacteria bacterium | reverse complement strand
TTATAGTTACGGCCGCCGTTCACCAGGGCTTAGATTCTTAGCGTTAACCAATCCTCGTAACCTTCTGGCACTGGGCAGGGGTCAGCCCCTATACATCGTCTTACGACTTAGCAGAGACCTGTGTTTTTGGTAAACAGTTGCATGAGTTCTTTCGCTGCGCCCTACACCTACTTAATAAAATCAAGAGTGCAGGGAGGCCTTATCCCGAAGTTACGGCCGCTGTTTTGCCGAGTTCCTTAAGCTTAGTTATCTCGTTCACCTTAGTATACTCAACCCATCCACCTGTGTCGGTTTTCGGTACGGAACAATACATTCCTCGCTACGAGGATTTTCTTGGTAGATGACGCCTAGGAATTCCATCCCGAAGGATAGTTTTCATAACACCTTGCGAATCTTAACGGATTTACCTGAAAAGACTTAAGCTTGGTGCTTGAACGTGAAGTCAATAACACGCTCCTACAAGCCATCTACGTCCCCCCTTAGCTAACGCCACATTCACGCATTCAGTTCTCCTTTCACCGAAGTGAAATTTGAAAAGAAATTGATCCAGTTTTGTTCGGACGGAATGCATCATGTACAGGAATATTAACCTGTTATCCATCGACTACGCCTTTCGGCCTCGCCTTAGGACCGACTAACCCCACGTCGACTGACGTTGCGTGGGAAACCTTGGATTTTCGGTGTCGGGGGTTTTCACCCCGATTTCATTACTTATGCCAACATTCTCACTTCCTGCCGCTCCACCAAACTTTCCAATTTGGCTTCAACGCTGACAGGAACGCTCTCCTACCACTGTATATAAAATATACAATCCGCGTCTTCGGTTATAGATTTAGCCCCGTTGTATTTTCGGCGCAAGATCGCATGGACCAGTGAGCTGTTACGCACTCTTTAAAGGGGTGGCTGCTTCTAAGCCAACCTCCTGGTTGTAAATGCAATCTTACATCCTTTACCACTTAATCTATAATTTGGGACCTTAGACGACGGTCTGGGCTGTTTCCCTTTTGACTATGGCACTTAGCTGTCATAGTCTGACTCCCATGAATTCCACTGAGGTATTTGAAGTTTATCTGGGTTTGGTACAGTTATTTCCCGCCCTAGCCCAAACAGAGCTCTACCCCCTCAGCTTTCTAACATGAGGCTAGCCCTAAAGCTATTTCGGAGAGAACCAGCTATCTCTGAGTTCGATTGGAATTTCTCCTCTATCCACAGGTCATCCGGGCACCTTTCAACGTACTACGGTTCGGTCCTCCATTCCAACTTAATGGAACTTCAACCTGCCCATGGATAGCTCACCCAGTTTCGGGTCTAGTGCATGAGATTATAAGATCGCCCTATTAAGACTCGCTTTCGCTACGGCTCCGGGTATTACTCCCTTAACCAAACCTCATACAGCTAACTCGTTGGCTCGTTCTACAAAAAGCACGCAGTCACCCAATAAATTGGGCTCCTACTCCTTATAAGCGCATAGTTTCAGATACTATTTCATCCCCCTCCCGGGGTGCTTTTCACCTTTCCCTCACGGTACTAGTTCACTATCGATCTTTGGATCTATTTAGCCTTGGGAGGTGGTCCTCCCAGATTCAAGCCGGATTTCACGTGTCCGACCCTACTCAGGATACTCCTACCATATATAACTTATTTCACTTACGGGACTATCACCCTGTGTCGTCAAGCTTTCCAGCTTGTTCAGTTATAAGAAATATACAGATGTTGGAGTCCTACAACCCCAGTCCGAAGACTGGTTTGGGCTGTTCCCCGTTCGCTCGCCGCTACTAAGGGAATCTCTATTGATTTCTTTTCCTTGGGTACTGAGATGTTTCAGTTCTCCAAGTGACCTTCTATTACCTATGTATTTAGTAATAGATATTTCGCCGAAGCGAAATGGGTTTCCCCATTCGGACATCCCCGAGTCAACGCTTGTTAGCAACTCGTCGAGGCTTTTCGCAGCTTACCACGTCCTTCATCGGAATCCAAAGTCAAGGCATCCACTGTGCGCTCTTACATAAACTTATTAAAATTGAGTTAACATAAATGTTAATATACTAAAATGAGCAATTGCTTTCAACTAGTTATTTCTAGAAAAAAACATTATTGCAAGCCTGATTTTCAAAGAACAAAAAAAGTGTGTTTTCACACACCCTCGTACATATTAGCTGTTTTTACTAGGTCAGTCACGTCTTCAAAGGCACTGTAAAGGCCTTCTTAAAGATGATTACCGATGTTGCTAATACACACGGGGCTGTGCGATTTCTAAGCTTTTGCAAAAGCAAAAAGTTAATTTGTTTTGATAAAGAGCGTAGGAATTATACTCATCCCCCTGACGAAGTCAAACTATTTTTTTACTTTTTTTACTTTTCTTAGAAAACTTGAATATCAGCCCTCTCTAAATACTCAGCTACATCTTTAATCAGCCTCGTACTTGAGGGCCACGCATACGCGTGGCTGCTAGAAAAACCTCCCAAAGAATTGTAAAAATATTTCTTGAAACTTACCAATCATAAACATAAAAGAAAACAAACTTATCCCGACTGAAATTAATATGAGAGCCGTCCATGTGCCGCCCTGGCCCAGATATTTTTCAGCCCAAGATATATTCCCCGTAAAACCCTTGATCTTATCCCTGTAATAAAGCATCAAAAAACCCGCCGGTACACCGATGAGCCCTACTAATATTCTAAATCCCATTTTAAATGTGTTTATTTTTTGTTTAGTTTCAACCCGTATTCTAGCATTTTTATTTTATTTTCAAAGTTTTCTTGTTTTTTTTCTTGAATTTTGGAGAACGCTATAGTAAATTTGGCTGGCGTCAAAAACGCAAACGGAAAAAACTGGGGCTGTAGCTCAGTTGGCTAGAGCGCCCGCCTTGCACGCGGGAGGTCAGGAGTTCGACTCTCCTCAGCTCCACCAGTTTTGAATCCTATAGACCGCTTATGCGGTCTTTTTTTCTACCTCAGCCCAAAGGTCATCATCGAAAATCTGATTCCTACCTACCCAATACTGCCTATCCATGTGGTCTTTTGATTTTCCGTAAGAGAAATCTAAAACTTTAGCCACATTTTCTCTAAGCTTGGGATATGCATAAGCCTCACCTTCTTTCTTCCCTACAATGTTTGAAGCATCAGGATTTATTCGCAAAAATTTCCATATTTCCGCCTGAATTTCATCTGTATTCCCTCTCCTTCCCTCATCAAAGGCGTAACGACTTGTAACTCCTGTCTTATAAAACATCTCTAGCTCATCAGCCGTTGGCTTTTCAGTATAATCATACAAAGTTGCTGATTCAGGGTTGGAACTACTACCACTCTCAGGATCAGCTCCTTCCTGCACCTGCCCCCCTTCTACCGCTGCATAAGTTTCATCAAACCAATCCCCTCCGTCCAACCTACTCCCTTTAGTTGTAACTTTATCCGCAGCGTGGAAAAACTCATGTTCCGCACTTCCCAATGTGTTAATTACAAGGGTACCTTCTCCCAAACACACCCCTTCTAATTCCTCTACTCTACCATCCGCCACATGCTTATCAAAACTTCCAGCTATATATATAGTTTCCACATCCCCTTTGACAAAATCAGAACCATAATCATCCAGAATTTTATCAAAATAATCTATTGCAGCAACTATTTCCTTCTTTGATTTTGGCTTCATACCAAGATGCCCAACCCCTTTCTTCCTTGAAGCATAATCCCTGCTAAATTCATCTAAATCCGATTTTTTGTAGACCAAACGAATTCCGTATTTATCATAAAATGCTTCCGCTTTTTCCGTAATGTCAAATGCCCGATTAAGATATTCATCCATATGAGTGAACATCAAATCCCCTTCACCTACATCTATCGTATCTATCTCTGATTCATAATTGAGAGTATCCCCGGAAAACACAAATGCACGTGGTAAACTTTTATTTGGCCGCCCTGAACCATTATCAAAATAAAACTTACGATCAGTATCAGGTACTAACTTTATTTTCTCTCCAGCTTTGTAGGGAAAGTCGGGATATTTTTTCTTATATATGGCAATTGATCTTTCCGTGTATGTAATCTCTGCTGTTTTCACAAAAGGATCGTTGATTATCATATCAATACTTTCGCTTTTTTCTTCTCTTGAGCCAGGTTCACATCCAAATACGACCTCATTTTGCTTGGTTGGAAGGTCATATGTTTCAACCCTAACTTTCAATCCACAAAGAGCTGGAAATGGCGGTAAATTGTTGAAAACGGTCATAGTCGCTGGATCCGTAATATACATGTTCCCATCTAGCCCTTTGGTGAGAAATACCTCATCTTTGAACAAAGTATCAGACATCCCTTCCCCATACAATTTATCAATAATACCACTTTCCCTCTCCATTGTGGAAATAAACAAAAGATCAAAACTCACTACCGCACTGCTCGCGCCTCTCAAAATATCCCCGAGATTTCTCGTCTCATCTGCACGGGTAAGCTTGAATTCTTTTTCTTCTCTCTCAATTCCCGCAGCCATTGCGTCACTAGCCTCTGCTAAAGTCATTCCTATTTCAATTACACCGTTTATTTCATCAATCAAGCTTTTCAATAACTCTCTTTCCGTTTCATCAATTTCCTCATCAACCTTCGCCTCCGCGTCTCCGATCAACTTGGTCAACAATTGATCAATTTGAGCCGTGAGAATATATCTCTGACTAGGATGATCAAATGGTATATTTGCAACAATATCCGCAAGCTCATCTAAGCCACTCTTGACCGCTTCAATCTCCTGCCTAAGAGAAGAGTCCGCTAGATCCAATATTTCGTCATATGGCGCAAGTTTGAGATCCGGATAAAGATCCTCCTTTACTTTGTCCACTTTACCTTCGACGGAAGGACTGCTTGTTTCCATTGACTCTATCATGCGTGATTATTTTTTGAAGAAGTGAATTATTTTATTCCAGACCCTCTGGATCAGTCGTTTTTTTTCAGGCGTTGGCTTCTCTAATTTTGCTAATTCACCTTCTAACAATTCTTCTGCTTTTTCCTCCTCCGTACTGTGTATTATTTTCCCCCGTTCTTTCAGAACCACCTTCTTTGTTTCTTTGAATGCATTCTTAATTTTCTCTGTTCTGAGATTGAGTTTTTTTAACTTTGCTATAAGTACGTGCTTGTACTTTTCATTACTCCCTTGAAAAACTTTCACTAGCTCTGCAATCTGCTCATCTGAGGCGGTTTTTATCTTTCCGAGCAGCACGTGTTTTTGAGCAGGTGAAAGTAAGCGATTTTTTCCTATCAAAATTTGCAATTCTTGGTGCATATACAATTTCTCAAAATATCTCCGTATTATAGCATACATCAGCCAAGTCACCAACCCTCTTCAAAGCTTGACTCTTTTAAGTATTTACATTCTAATTGGGAGGGGATATAATCGATTCCTTATTATTGGAAAAGTATGCTTAAAAAAGAGCCCGAACAAACAGGTCCAAGTCTGGAAGTTACTCAAGAAGCCTCCCTTAGACACTTAGCTAGGAGACTAACTACAATGTGGCAATGTAATGCCAGCTTTATTGATAGATTGCCTATAGAAGAATTGCGAGCTATGTTTGCAGATGTTATCGAAAGCCAACAGTGGGATGATGACACTCTTCGCGATAGAGCCACTGAGGTATTTGTGACCCTATCTAGGGATCATCGCAAAGGAGACCTTCCTTTGCGCCCGGAAATAGATTGTCCCGATGACGATCGTTTTGATTTTAAATCATCTATTGCTAGACAACTAGGGGCTTTCCGTGCGGCTGCAAGTGAGGTGCATTTGAGAGGCCCTCTTCTCGAGCCCGATTGGGCTGCGGATCGCAGACTAGAACGGACTGCACGTATCTTGTATCTGAGGGATTGGCAGACTTTCCTGGGCAATTTCGCAGAATTTGCAGCAAGTTCCGGCATGATAGATTTTTCACATAAATTTACTACAAAAGATTTGATGGAATTTGAACCCGCTGCAAGAAAAGGCTATTCTAATGGCTTCAAATATTTGAGTCCTGGGATCAGACATCCAAAACTCGATGTTCATGACCTAGGATGTGGGAATAATAGCCATGTTCTTACTTTAAGTCGTATGGACGACGAGATCGAAGGCTTAGGACTTCCTACCAATGAAGCATTTGCATTTACTGGACATACTTTGAAACTTTTGGAAGGAGTTGCTAAAACTTTTATTGGACTACTCAAGCCTGAGAAAAATACCTCTGAAAATCGAGCCCTTTTGAAATTTCTTGCTGATATGATCCTTTACAAGGCTTATCATGATATGTCCTTTAGACATGGCATTGCAGAAATGTCCTTTTCTCAGTTATTAAAACTATTAGAGAGCCCTGCTTTTATTGAAGAGCGATTTGTAGAGGGGCACTACCCTACCTGTCATTCGGAAAAATTTTACCCTTGGAGTGATGAAGCGGCTACCCCAGCAAAGGCTAAAGAATTTTATCACTGGTCACCTGAAGAAATTCGAAGTTTTTTTGAAGAAATATTTGCAGATAACTACGAACAAATTATCGAAGAAGGCCGAGATGGTGAAGCCTCGACGCATAGATGTATGGTTGGGGATTTTACATCAACTCTAGCAAGGCCCAAAATTATGGACATAGGCTCTAGCGTTCGAGGGCTGAGTCATATTCCTAGAATATTATTGCCGCTTTATCTAGACGTAATTTCTCGAGCCCTTCAGCCAGGAGGAGTGGTTCTAAGTGATGATATACACCACGATAGTATCCGTAACCAATTAGGGATATTTGAATGGTCTGATTTAGTCGCGACATCTGACGGTAAGTTAAGAGCTTGGACCCCATTACTTGGGGTACGCGACAAAGCACGAAGCAAAGCGTATATACCTCGAGTAGTATTTTTAGCTAGCCAGGCTCCTAACGGTACTTTCTTTGATTTTAGGACATCTATGATAGAAAGCAGAGGGATTACTAATGTTTTTAATAGAGATCTTTTGAAACTAGCAAGAACTTCGAGGATCATGCTAACAAGATTACTACAAGGACTACTTGGATTTGGGACCTCTCAAGAGGTTAGCATCAGAAACCAGGCTATCCCAGCTATAGTTGAGCGGACACGAACAGAAATGCGTGATAAACGACGTATTCCTAGTAGAGAAAACCGGGAAGAGGCTGTAAGATGTGGAGATATTTCACCTTTATTTAATTTAAATGATGCTGGTGAGCTGGGTAAATTGAAAGAAGTGCGAGACACAGGCGATGATCCGAGACGGCATGTTGCCCGATTCATACTCGAAGCTAACAGGATAGTAGCTGGGCATGTCGGAGGATTTGAAACAAAAGGAGGACATAGACTAGTTCCCAGAAGACCCCTCCAATAACCCCTCCCCTACTCTTCTATTTTTGACTTTTACACCAAAAAAAAGTATAATTTCCCTCCAAAATTGACATGTAATACTACTGTTATAAAATGACTACCGATGGATACAATTTGAACCCTCTAAATACTTCTGCGCTGAGCGATATGAAGAATACTATATCTGATGAAGAGACCTTCTCTGTCGTGTATAAATACTTACTTCAGCATACAGACAGCCCGCTCTGTATTTGTGATGCTGAGCACAAGATAATTTTTGTAAATGATTATTTTTCTGAGCTGACCGGATTTAGCTCTGCAGAGGTTATTGGACAACAAACTATGGATTTCTTTGACAGTAAGTACCACCCAACCATTGTCGAAGAACGTGAGAAAAGAACCAAAGGATTGATATCTACCTTTGAAGTAAAATTCAGAAACAAAGATGGATACTCTATACCAGTTCGGATCACTGCACACCCTCTACCAAATGGAGGAACTATTGGGATTATCACTGATCTCTCTGAACATGCTAAAGATGGTAATATCCACCGCATGGCCGTGGAAAGTTTGCATAATGCTGTATGGGTAGCGGATGAGCATGATGTTTGTATTTATGCAAATCCTGCCTTGTGCCAATTACTAGGATATTCCCTAGAAGAAATGCAAATGAAAACTTCCATTGATATAGCTTCTACTAAATCCAAAAGAAAGATACGCAATGAACTTGAAAACCGTGCTCGTGGACAAGTATCAGTTTATGAAATTGAATTGGAAACACGGTCTGGAGAGCTAATACCTGTAAGAATAGTTGCAAATCCAACTCCAGATGGGGGGAACATTGCTGTGATTTCTGACCTTCGAAATGATCAAACTGAAGAACTTGCTTACAAACACCTCATTGAAAATATGAATGAGGCGGTATGGCTACGTTCCAGCGATGGTGCTCTGGAGTTTGCAAACAAACATTTTTGCAAACTTATCGGCTATGATTTTGAAGAGGTCAGAGGAGACACCAATATGATATACTGGGATGACTCAAGTAAAGAAAAAGTGCGGGCCGAACAGGAAAAACGTAAGCATGGGGTAAGTTCTGTATACCAAGCTACTGTTTGCTCCAAATCTGGAGAGCTAATACCTGTTCTTGTGAGCGCATCTTCAACTATAGATGGGGGAAGTTTCGGAATCCTCACTGATCTTCGCGACATCCTTGCCAAAGAGAATATCTACCAAAACCTTGTTGAACATATGAATGAGGCTATGTGGCTTGGAGATAAAGATGAAAATACTATTTATGTTAATCCTAAGTTCTGTGAGCTCACGAAATATACAGCTGAAGAGATAATAGGCCGCCCTTCTTATGATTTTTGGGATGAAGATTCTATTGAGACCGTTCGACGTCAAAATATGCTTCGAGAGCGAGGACAAGCCTCTCATTATGAGGGTAAATTGAAAACCCGCTCTGGACAATTCATACCTGTACTTGTATCAGGGACTCCTACTTATGATGGAGGAACTATTGGAATTATTACCGACTTACGTGAATTGAAGAAAAAAGAGCAAGAACTCGGAAAAAGAGATCACTACCTTGCAACTGTTATTGAAAAAAGTGCCGATGGAATCATAAGTACTGATACCGATGGGAACATCACTTCTTGGAATAGCGGTGCTGAAAAAATCTTTGGATTTATGACAGATGAAGTAATTGGGAAAGACAATTCTGCTTATATTCCAAGGGAAAAATATGATTCTGGAGAGATAGATCATAATAACAAAGAAATTGCTCGGAAGGGATTTATAAGAGATTTCCGTACTCAGCGAAAGCATAAAGATGGTCATCTAATCGATGTATCACTTACGAAATCCGCACTACATGATGATGAATATAATTTCATTGGCTATTCGATAATATATCGTGATGTATCCCTTCAGAAAAAATGGGAAGGAGAGTTGAATTTGCGTTTTGACAACCTGAAAAATGCGTATATCGAACTTGGGAAAAAGGGCCGACATATGGATTATTTTGTGGATTTGCTAGACGGAATTGTAGGAGATTTTGAAATCAACAATATCGCTGATTTTATCATTGGAGCAACTGCGATGATCACAAAGGTGGATGCCTGCACCTTACGTGCCTATGACAAAGATCGAGATATACTTGTGCTTGAGGCTACAAATGGAGTAACTGTGGACTGGTACGATAAAGGAAGCACTCCTTTTAAAGGCAGTATAGATGAAAAATCCTTCGAAACTAAAAAGCCTTTGAAGGTGCTGGATTTGAATCAGGAACCACTCTACAAAGGCCAAAAACTCGCACTAAAACATGGGCTTAATTCCATGCTTGTAATTCCACTTTATGTTAAAGATGAACTACTCGGCACTTTGAAACTCTACATCTCAAAAGAGAGCAAATTCGAGCTCTTGGATAACGACTTCATCGAAAACTTCGCAAAAATAGCTTCGATTGGGTTGAAGTTGAGGAAAAAAAGTACTGATGCCTAGCTTAGTCCATATGCCCAGCGACACATTTGCCGCATAAATATTTCGTTTACACGATCATCTATGTCATCGCTAGCCTGCCTTCGCATCGCACTCAAATGACTAGCTTCTGCATGCCTTGGGGTGTCCCCCAACTTTTCTCCTCTAGCAGCAACCTGTGGCAATGCACGTTGACTAACCGCTAAGCCTCCTGCTATCTCAGGATCTGTTTGCGCCGCTAATCTTCTTTGGGCATATTCAAACACGTCCCTTTCCAACATTTCGGGGTGAGGCTGAATAGTTACTACTCTATCACTTGAGTCCATGGCCATCCCTGAATATTTGGCATGATCAACCGCCAAACGAGCCAACTGAACCATACCTTCTGGATTATTTGGTACAAACATTCTGTTGAAACATGGAAACACCATTTTTCTAGATCTAAACTCACCTTCATACCCTCTAAAAATACCCTCTGCACCTTTCACAAAGGCTGGTTCTTCTAACCTCAAACGATTCCAACCAGTCAACTGCTCCTCTCTTTCCACTAATTCATTACCTTTAAGCATTGCTACTTGTTGATGAGCTCCACATATTCCTATTATCCCTTTCCCACCTCTCACAGCACCATTATATATTCTTTCAAAGGCTACATCACGTTCTTCTCCTCTCCCATAACTTTCAGAAAACCCTGTGATTGCTACACCATCTACACTCTCTACCAAAGTATTTATATTATTTACCGTTAGCATCCCTAACAACCTTCCTCTTGTAGCGAATAAGATATTTGCTACGGGTAAACTTGTAATAATGGGTTGATACCCAAGGGCAATAATATTTCTCTCCAAAGAATCTTTAAGATACGGCGCTAGGACGGGATCTTGATCTACTACAAGAATTCTCACGGGACTTCCCCTCCTTTTTTTTTGACCCGAATCCTTTTTATCATTTCCTCTTCTCATAATACAAAAGTTATTAGAGATATTATTATACCTTCTTTCCTCCATGACACAAGTTTTTAATGAAGAAATTTAGTAAAAACGCCCTCTGAGGAGAAAATTGTTTGACTCCCATGTATAGTTTCATTAAAATCGGCTGGCAATGAATTTTTTAGGGCGATTAGCTCAGCTGGTTAGAGCGCTACACTGATAATGTAGAGGTCCCAGGTTCAAGTCCTGGATCGCCCACCATTTAGGACAAGTCGTGACTGATGACTTCTTGGAAGTCGTCTTTTACTGATGTTCTGCCACATACACAACCTGATAGCTTGTAGCGACCACTGGCAACGGCACTACCACATTTGCACACCACAACCCTACAGGAATAACATCAATAACCGAAAAACCTGTTGAGGTAAGCATCCTTTCAACCCATCTTGGGAGGAAGTAATGAGTATGATCCTCTGTGTAAAAAAAGCTTTTATTTCTCAGTAACTCCAAGAGCACCACTGGAAACCCGAGTGGATTTGGTGTTGAGAGTACCAATCTCCCATCACTTGCCATAAGTTCTTTCAAAGAGCGCAATAATGCGTACGGATCTTCAACGTGCTCAATAAATTCACCACATAGGACTGTATCGAATACTTCATCGCCTAACAGTTCTCGTATGTCCCTGATATCCCCTTGTACTTGAGCCTGGTACGACACACCCTCTGCTCTGCGCCTATCAAAGCCAGTGACATGAAAATTATCCAAATGAGGATTTGGCAATTGTGCATGCCCTACATCCAGCACACTCCCTCCCCTTGCTTGTCCGGCCATGATTTTTAAACGCCTTGCATTGTATCTTCTTGAAAACATGAAAATTTATAAAAGGAGCATATACTACACTCGAATAGCGACATGTCAAATGCCACGAACTATCAATACGTTATCTTTTCAGAAAAACGACCAAACAACCACCCCGCCTTGGCGGGGCGGCCGCCACTACGCCGGCTTGTTTTTCGTCCCTTTGAGCGTGCGATAACCGATAGACGAGGCATCGGACGATCAAGAGGACGAATCACGAGGCTCTGAAAATATTTTACACACCAAAAAAAGACCTTATATCAGGTCTTTGATTGTTACTGTCTTGATTTACACCAAGAAACAGCAGAGAAATTACCTAGCACATCATTTTCAATCTGTACATTTCCATACTCTGTAAACAGAGGTTAGGTCTTGAGATTTTTGGTTCTGACCTAAAATCAGAACTGGTTCTCCTTTAAAGGAGGTGATCCATCCGCAGGTTCTCCTACGGATACCTTGTTACGACTTTATCCCAATCAATGGTTTCACCGTGGTCCCCCCTATTGTCGGAGGTGCTTCAGGTGCCCCCATCTTTCGTGATATGACGGGCGGTGAGTACAAGGCCCAGGAACATATTCAACGCGTCGTGGCTGATACGCGTTTACTAGCGATTCCAACTTCATGAAGGCGAGTTGCAGCCTTCAATCCGAACTTAGACTGGTTTTAAGGATTGGCTCCGGGTTGCCCCATTGCTGCCCTCTGTACCAGCCATTGTAGCACCTGTGTAGCCCTAGGCATAAGGGCCATGCTGATTTGACGTCATCCATACCTTCCTCCGGTTTGTGACCGGCAGTCTCATTAGAAATATACAACTAATGACATGGGTTGCGCTCGTTTACGGACTTAACCGAACACCTCAAGGCACGAGCTGACGACAACCATGCAGCGCCTGTCACTGAGTTCC
>JABINC010000054.1 GCA_018697675.1 Candidatus Peregrinibacteria bacterium | reverse complement strand
TGGCTAATTCTGTTTGTTAGTTGGGAATGCTGTGTGCTATAATTCGTCCGATTCGAATGAATTTTACAAAAATAAAAACACAATCCAAGGAAATCTGATGTATTTTACAACTTTTTTCAAAAAAATCGCTTCGAAAAAGAATAGTTTAGGATTTTTGTTGATGTTTATTTTTTCTGTGGCGATCTTTTCTTGTGGGGCGGCTGTGGCTTATGCGGATGTCACTCTTCTCGATGGAGAGAGTTTTACTTTTGAAACTCCTCGTGGGGCGAATCCAAGTGAAGTTGAATACACTGGTGAGATGACTGGTTATCCGCGGTCGAATTCGGGAGCTAATTATTTTCATAAGGCGAATTATACGACGATTATTCCGACTGATTATAGAGTAAAGGTGAGTGGGCCTCAGACGAATGCTTTTGAAATTGATGGAGGTTTTGCTTGGAATGATAATTTTGGATGGATCAGTTTTATGTGTGATGGAGGCGAAAATTTGGGACTTGGGTGCTCTGGTGATTATCGAACTCAAATAAATAATATAGCTTTAGATCCAAGTGGGGATTATGTTGGGCAGCTTTCTGGGAATGCTTGGAATGAAAGTATTGGATATATTGATTTTTCGTGGAGATGTATCTCTCCTATATGTGAATATGTTGAGGTGAATTTAACCGATGGGACCTTTGGTGGATACGCTGAAAATGACGCTATTGGTTGGATGTATTTTGAAGGAACTTTTCAGGCGCCGAATCTCACTGGGACCTGCGGGAATGGTGTACTCGAAGAAGTTTTTGGAGAGCAGTGTGATGATGGAAATAACGATGATAACGATGGATGTAATGCGAGTTGTCAGGATGAATTTTGTGGAGATGGGGTCAAGCAGCCGAGCGAAGAGTGTGATGCTGGTGGAGAAAACGGAGCGGGAGAATGTAGCGTGACTTGTGAGGACATTATTCCTGGTGCCGTATGTGGAAATGGTAGTGCGGAAACCGGAGAAGAATGTGATGGTGAGCCGGATTGTTCACCTGATTGTAAATGGAATGCTTGCGGGGACGACTTTCTTTATCCTCCTGAGGAGTGTGAAATATCTGACCCTAATTGTGACGTGGATTGTACAGAAATTCCGCCCGCTGCAATTTGTGGGAATGGAAGTTTGGAATCGAATGGTGCAGATGGAATCCCATCGACCTCTGATGATGAAATTTGTGATGATGGAAATTCTTTGAATACGGATACTTGTACCAATTGGTGTTCTGAAGCGGAGTGTCAGGATGGATTTTTACAACCTTTTGGAGCGGATGGAGCTCCTGGTGGTGGAGACAATGAAGATTGTGACGATGGAAATAATAAAAATGGAGATGGCTGTGATAGATTTTGTAATTGGGAATTTGTGGAGCCGCCTCCGCCTATTTGTCCGAATGGGATTGCTGAAATAGGGGAAGAGTGTGATGATGGAAACTTAAATCCAAATGATGGTTGTGACCAGTTCTGTAATTCAGTTGGGATTTGTGGAAATGATAATTTGGAACGTGGAGAAGATTGTGACGACGGAAATTTATTTTCTGGAGATGGCTGTGATGCGCTTTGTAATGATGAGGATTCGATAGCTACTTGTGGAAATGGAATAAAAGAAATAAATAGTATTTATGGTGGAGATGAAGAATGTGATGACGGAGCTCAAGAAAATGGGGATGGTTGTGATAAATCTTGTAAAGTTGAGTTAGAGTGGTGTGGGGATGGAATTACAAATGGTTCAGAGGAATGTGATGATGCGGATGAAGTAGATAATGATGTTTGTAAAAATAATTGTACATTTGGAGTTTATTCTGTCTGTGGAGATGGTGAAAAAACTCGAAATGAAGATTGTGAAGATGGAAATACTTTGAGTGGAGATGGTTGTGATCGGTTCTGCAATGTGGAATTACCCCCTGACCCTGATGATGATGACGACGATGACGACGACCCTTTACCGCCACCACCTCCGCCAGAATGTGATAACTGTGTGGCCATAGATGATTGTGAAGATTTCGTAGAATTTTTCGAGGAAGTTTTGGATATGGATTTAGGTTCGGCAGAAATTTGCAATGAATATTGTGGTAATGGTGATCAGGAAGAGGGAGAAGAGTGTGATGATGGGAATTTGGTAGATGGAGATGGTTGTAGCGCATCTTGTGAGGATGAAATTGCGGGCTCTGTTTGTGGAAATGACATTCAAGAAGGAGATGAAGGGTGCGACGATGGAAACAATGAATCTGGAGATGGCTGCAGTGCTTATTGTGAAGACGAAGGAACGATAATAATTTTTGAAGATCCTACCTGTGAAGAAATGATTGAGGCACTCGAAGTTGAGCTTGGGATGGATTTGGATGCAGAGGCGTATTGCTATGGGGCTGATCCTTATTGTGGAGATGAAGAATGGAATGGTTACGAAGAATGTGATTGGTCTGACCCTTATGATGATCTGGCTGATTTTTGTTCGCTGACTTGTGAGATTGAATGGGCAATTTGTGGAGATGGATATTGGGACGTGGGCGAAGAGTGTGATGATGGAAATAGCGATGATGGAGATGGTTGTGATTCGTGGTGTGAATATGAATATGAGCCGGGTGTGTGTGGCGATGGACTTTGGAATTTAGGCGAAGAATGTGATGACGGAATTGCTGAAGGAGAATTGGGCGGCCCACCGAATGAAGACTTCGCTTGTGATCAATGTGAACTCGTTGGAAATAAAGCTGAATGTGGTGATGGGACCAAAGACTCAGGAGAGGAGTGTGATGATAGTAATTTGGAAGATGGTGATGGCTGCAGCAGCGCCTGTGAATATGAGCCAGAGCCAGAAGAAATAACTTGTTTTCCTGATGTGTATGTTGAGCCTTTCAGTCTAACTACTTATAAAGTTTATGCTGATTTGGATTGTATTGAGGATCCGAATGATTGGGATGTTTCGATAGCAGCGGGGGGATGGGAAGTTTACGACACAATGAATTGTGATCAGACCGGTGTTATAAATTCGGATTCATCTACTGGATGTGATCCTGTTTCTGAGACATCTGTAACTACTAATTTACAAATGGAAGATGATACAGATGATATTCATATTGGTTCGGTTTCTTCTCATGCACCGACTGGATATAGCTGTCCAAATGATGATGAAAATTTGTACGTGATTGAAGATGTGGAATTGTTAATTGAGTCACCTGCTGGGGAGCTTTTCCGAGAGGTTGTGTCAGTCGATACTAATTTAAATTTTGTGCCGCGAGTTGCTCCGAGTAGTTTAACTTATGACGGAGGATATTATTTGGATGTGGAGTATGGGCAGCCTGTAAATTTTGAAGCTCTTGTAGAAATTCTTGTACCGGTTAAGAAGTATGGGGCTAGGTATACTTTGAGCGTGGATTATCCGTATGTGTTTGGGTTTGATAAAGATGGTGGAGGCATAGAAGCTCCACTTGCAGCTCCCGATTCTAATTTACATAGCAAGTGGTCTAAATCATTTAGTTATCCAGATTATTCTGAACTTGGAGTTAAGGAGATTGGTGTAGGTGGGCATTTTTCCACCCCTATGTATACGGCATATATTGTTAATGAATTTGAATACCCGGTTGAAGCTATAACCAATGAAGCCCTGGATTTTATAATCCAATACAGAACCGCTGGAAATAAATATATTTACTACTGTGCGGACTCGTTGCCGGATGCGGAGGATCTTCTTTTGAATGATTATGAAGTGCAGATTGAGGGGCCGGTGAGTAGTGATAAATTCCGATCTGGGGGAATGACGAAAGTTGGGTCTGTTGGGGAGGGGATTGCGAGGAAAGACATTATGAAAAATATTTCTCACTTGATTAAGACAGAGGATCTAAATGCTTCTGGGGCAACTCTCACGAGCTTTGATTCAGAGGATCTGTTTGATGGTGATGGAAGTCATCTTGAGTACGTGGTCGATGATCAGACGGTTTATTATTTCAAGGATGATGTGGTGATCGAGGGGAATGGAGAACTTGTTAATACTGAAAATAGAACCTTGATAATAGATGGTGGAAATCTGTATGTGGATACGAGTGTGAAGAATCTGAATGATGATACTCATTTGGAAATTATTGTTCTGAATGGAAATGTTTACGTCGGTCCGAATGTGACGATTTTTGAAGCGAATATTTTTGCTGATGGATCTATGTTCCCATATGATGGTGAGACGAAAGGTGACGGGGCCCCGAGTTGGCAACTCCTTTTGACTGGGGATTATTTGGATAATCAATTTGTGTTCAAAGGATCTCTGGTTTCGGAAAATACTATAGGTGGAGCTACTGACATTCTTGGTCCGTTCAAAGGAGATGGATCGATAACTACACTCGAGATAGATGCATATATTTATGATATGAATCGTTTCCGTAGGCATGGGTTGATACCTGGGCTGACTGATGACGTTGGGAATCCACAAAATTGTGATGGAGATAGTTCTATGGAAATCGGGCCGAATTTCAGTGATGTAGAAGGTGATTCTATATGTGGCTCGGATTATTCCACCTATACATCCGATATGGTGCCTGCGGGGCTTCGGCATTCAGAGCAGGCATCGGATGCGAATTATGCGGTGTACTTCATATACAAACCACCTTCAAAAACTTCGGCGATATTCAAATCATCGAGTGATGTGAATGTCACTGGCCAGTAGGTTGTCGAATTTTGGGTTGGGGGAAGTTAGGGGAGCTTTTTAGAAGTTGATCGTCAAGAGTGCGATCAAGGATCCGACGTAGGTTAGAAGTATGAAAAATACAAAGAAGTATGAAACGATCTGATTTGTTTTGCTAAAATATTTGAAATCTCCCGCCTGCATAAATGCAACTCCGGTGAGTCCAAAAAGAACTAAGGTGTGGATAAAAAATCCTATGTAGAATGCGAGCTTCATGATTGAAGAATTATAGCGCCGACCGAAGGATACTCTTTTAAGTGATTTTCTACAAGTTCGTAGATGCGCTTCAAGCCTTCTTCCGAGTCTGCTTCGAAGCGGAGCGTCAGGCAAGCAGAGGTGTTTGAACAGCGCACAATGCCCCACTCGGTCTCGGAGAAAAACACTTTCACTCCGTCAATTGTTACACATGGATATTTGCCTTTGAAGTATTCAGTAACGCGTTCAACTATCTCAAATTTTTCATTATCTGGGCATGGAACTTTGAGCTCTGGCGTTGTGTAAGTTTTTGGAAGATCCGAAAGTAGGTTTGAGAATTTTATCTTTGGATTTTTCTGCCTTGCACTGGCGAGCACTTTTATGATTTTTGCACAGACGAACATTGCATCATCGAAGCCGTAGTAATCCTCTCCTATAAAAATATGTCCCGATACTTCCCCTGCTAGTGGAGATGATTCTTTTCTCATGCGACTCTCTATGAATGAGTGCCCTGTTTTTTCAACGAGCGGAATGCCGCCGAGGCGTTTTATTTCCGCTTCAAGCAAGAGTGAACATTTCACATCAAATACGATTTTTGCACCTGGCATTCGAGACAAGATATCTCGTGCGAGTAATATTACAATTTGGTCTGCAGCATAGTGTTCTCCTTTCTCATTTATAACTCCGATTCTGTCTCCGTCTCCATCAAAACCAAATCCAATATCACAGTTTTCTTCTTGAACCGTTTTCATTAGATCTTTTAGGTTTTCTGAGTATTCTGGATTTGCTTCGTGGTTTGGGTAGTTCCCATCGAGCTCTCCGTAGAGCTCTATAACTTCGCAGCCAAGGCCTCGAAGTAGGCGGCCTATGAACATTCCTGCAACTCCATTCCCAGTATCTACTGCGATTTTCAAAGGTTTTTCGAGATTTCCCAGTGGGAGTTTTTCTAAAATTTCTGCGGTGTAGTCATCAAAAACTTCTTCAAAAATATATGACTCTCCAATGTCTTCGTGAAAAACTTCAAAATCCTCTTCTTGTACTATTTTTAGAATTCCTTGAAGTTCTGGGCCGCACACAGAATGAGCGTCCTGTTCTACAATTTTAATTCCATTATCATTTTTGTGATTGTGACTGGCGGTGAGTACGAGCCCGAGATCGAATCCATATTTGCAGCTTGAGTAATAGACGAGTGGAGAGGTGGCCAGGTCGATATTTGCGACTCGGCAGTTTGTATCTTTTAGGGCTTTTATCATCGAATCAAGTAGCTCTGCTCCAGTCAATCGGCAGTCTCTACCAACTACTACATGAAGAGTTTGGTCATGTGGAATATTGCGTTTTCTTCTTATGTAAGTTGCGATTCCTCGAGTTATTAGGTACACACTTTCTTTGCTCAGATCTACTATATCTGGATCTGAAGTCCCATCATCGGAAATAGCTTTTCCACGGATATCGTATGCGCGGAAAATATGCGGATTTATTTTTGTCATTTGCTTTTTGTAATTAGATTTTCAATTTTTCTTTAAGATTGCTCACTGATTTTAACGAGTAGGTCTCTGAACGCAAGTTCATCTAAAATTTCTTTTGTACGTGGGTGGAGAAAGTGATCATAAGATTTGCCGGCCAATGCTTTGTTTCGAATAGTTGTTGCGCGGAGCCTGTCTCCTTCGCCATCTGGAATCATCGTCACGGGTAGTGTTTCGAATCTTGAGTTCTTCTCAAAAAAGCTTCTTACAAATGCTGACCCTGAGTAGATTTTTTTGAAAGGTGGCACAGAGTCAACTACGTAACTCGCCCAGCGTTTATCATCGTCTATATCTGGGAGTTGCATGATTTTGTATGAGTCGGGGCTGAGGTCTGTTTCGGCGGCGAGAGTTTCTGTGAGTATGCGTCCTCTTTGGTCGCCGGTTAATGGATTGCGCCAAGTTCCCGACTTGTTTGCGGCTGCAATTACTATTGTGCAAAATTCACCTTTAGAAATTATATTTTTGATATCTGAAAGATGCCCTATGTGGAAAGGTTGGAATCGGCCGATGAATAATGATGGGATTTTTTCTTCCATAAATATTAATTTGTACGTTGAGTAGATGCTCCGGCGGTCTCCACCAGTGGCAGTATTTCTTTTTTGAAATTAATCTGCTCTCCATTTTCAATCCTTTCGACGAAGGCAGAGAAAGATTGTTCCATATTTGTATTTCCAATTTCTTTACTAACTCCTTGCATAGCGACGTGGGCTCGTATGAGGTTTGGGCTTTTTGATAGTGTGTGCATGTATTGATTTATGGCTGCAGGCACATTTCCTGTTATAAAATAGGTATTGGCGAGGTTGTAATTTATCTCTGGATACATTCGGTTCACGTCTGCAGCGACTCCTTTTTCAAAATACTGGATAGCCATATCATGATCACCTATTTCAAAATAACTTTGAGCAGTTTGATTGAAAAGTCTGGCAGAAGATTCGTTGTATTTGAGTTCGTTTTCATAAAATTTCAATGAGTCAGCCCACTGCATATTCCTGTAAATTGAACGAGCTCCAAACAGTATCAAAATTAGTATTAGAATTCCCGTGAAGATTTTTTTTGATTTAACTGTGCGACAGATTTCATATATGGCAGGTATCAATAAAAGTACACCGATAATTGGGATGTAAAGCCAGCGTTCGGCATAGGTTGCGTTGACTGGGATTAGGCCCGTGACCGGAAGTAGTGCGATAAAAAACCAAAGCGTTCCGAGTAGAAAATATTTATTGCCACGGAATGATTTATACGAGAACCCTCCGCAAGTTAAGAGTGTTATGAGGCCGAAAACCCCCCATGGGCTTGCTAGATTCGGGTATATCATAAAAGCCCTTTCGAAATGCAGACTTACTGGAAAAAACGTAAGTCGAAAGTATTCCCAAATGACAGAAATGAATGTGATTATTCTTAATGGCAGGCTTTTTGTGTATTCATTTTCAACTAAATGTAGATCGAGATTTTTGTGGAAATTTAGAATAGTGAACCGGCTGAGTGTGTATAAAATTGCGATTCCTAAAGTCCCGCCGATCAGGGTTTTTGCGCGAGCCTTTTCTTCTGCAGAATAGTTTTTCCAATTGAAAAATGCGAGAAGTGGAATGAGTAGGGCGAGAGTAATTGAACTCTCTTTTGTGAGTAGCCCAGCTATGAAAATTAAGGCGAGTAATATTGTAGATGGTATGGTTTTTAAGTTGCTGAGGAATACGAATACTCCGAGTAGGATCGCCGTTGCCCCGAGGATGTCTGGGAGTCCTGCGATGTGCGCTACAGCTTCTGTTTGGACTGGATGAACTAGAAAAATCATAGCTGCGAAAAAACTTCCCAATGCGTGAAACCGAAGACGCTTAAAAATATTAAATGCCAAGAAAGTGTTTAGTACGTGGATGAATAAACTTATGAGATGGTAGCCGATCGCTTTCAGTCCGAATATTCCAAAAATTGCTGCGTAAGCCCCGGTCGCAAGCGGTCGGTAGAGATTACTACTTGTAACCCCAGCTCCGCTCATGAACCCCTCTGTGAACCATTGCTTGATAAATTTGAATGAAGTCACGTGTTCGTTGTTTACAACAGCTCCTAGGTCATCCCAGATAAATTCTCCGTTCAATGAAATTCCATAAATCAGCAATCCAGTCAGGAAAAAAATAATCAAAGATGTGAACGGGTTCTCGATTTGGAGTTTGATTTTTTTGAACATATGGATTTAAATTTTTATCGTTGGTGGAATGGTGGTTTTGTGTCGATTGTCTTTGATTCGTTTGAAAACTTTTCGGACCAAAAGTGGATCTAGTCCTTTGTTGATCAATATATCGATTGTGCATTTTAATTCTTTTTCATCGTCAAAATCAGAACATTCCTTCGAAGCTGCTTTTAGGATTTTATCTAATGTCTTGTATGGAGCACCTAGCTCCTCCTCGTCTGTTTGCCCCGAGACGAGCTCTGCAGATGGAGCCTTTTGAATAATTTCATCGGGAAGCCCCAAATGTTCTGACAGTTTCCATACTTCAGTTTTGAAAAGATCACCTATTACGTAAATATCAGCTGCCGCATCTCCATATTTTGTACCGTAGCCCAGCATGATTTCTGATTTGTTTGAAGTGCCGAGAACTATTGCCCCTTCTGTATTTGCAGCACTATAGAGCAGTACCATTCGGGCCCTTGCCTTTATATTCATTTGAGCAAGCTCTGATGGATGCCATGGAGTTGTATTGAATTGAGTAACTACACTGTTTATTGGAAATACATAAGTTTTTACGCCAAAGTAATCCGCTAGCCCTTTTGCATGTTCAATGTTTGATTCTTTGGTCAGTCCGATTTCCGGCATCAAAATACCGGTGACATTCTCAGCCCCTAGGGCATCTACTGCAAGTTTCAAAACCAGCGAAGAATCTATTCCTCCGCTTAAGCCCAATACAGCTTTTTTGAAATGATTTTTTTTGAAAAATTCCTGAAGTTCTTTTATGATTTTTTCGTATTTTTTCTCCATATTTGATAGATTTAATATTTTTTTAAGGCCCTTTTAACCTCCATATCTTGATCCTTCCTCTTCAGAGTTTGCCTCTTGTCATGATTCTTTTTACCTCGGCAAATTCCAATTGAGAGCTTAGCGTAGCCTTTTTTGAGGTAAAGACGCAAGGGAATTACAGCAAGCCCCCTTTCTTTTAGTTTTCCCTGAATTTTATCAATTTCTTTTTTGTGGAGTAGAAGAAACCTTTCCCTGGTTGGCTCCTGAGGTGTTTGTATAGCTGCATAGACAGAAATATGCATGTTTTTCACTGCTAACTTCCCCTCTGTTTCGCCAACATAAGAGCCCTTCAAATTCACATTCCCACCACGAATTGACTTAATTTCTGCACCAGTTAAGATAATCCCAGATTCATATTCTTCCAGGATTTCATAGTCGAAATATGCCTTTTTGTTTTTTGCGATTTCTTTCATACGGGGAGAGTTTAGCGAATGTGAGCTTTTAAGTGAATAAAAAAGCCTTCTTTTTTAAGCTTTCCGCCGAAACTCCCCGAGCGTAAGCTCGAGGGATGAAGAGTTCCCCGCATCTTTTTTTGTGTTAAGATAGTGTCATGAAGAAACTTAGACGTT
>JABINC010000006.1 GCA_018697675.1 Candidatus Peregrinibacteria bacterium | reverse complement strand
GAACTCAGTTGTTTTAAGTGTTTGTTGCATGTTGTTACCTCGGTATAAAAGCCTCCCGCTCTGGGAGGTAAAAGCCGGGACAGAAATCATCCCAGCTAGCAATACAAAAAGCACCCTGCAGGGGCCGTCTCATCATTTCATATTTCGTCGGATTCGTGTTTCAGATAGGATGAAAGTTTTATGTTTTATCCTATACCTTAATATACTGTACTTTCGATGATTTGTCAAGCGATATTATCATTATAACATATTATTATTATTCTCATTAGGGCACCTTCAATACAACCATCTTTTTAATTTTAGTTTAACTAAAACGCTAATTCTCCTGCATGGTTTCACCCCAAGAATTTAAATCATCACTTCCTCGTCCAAATATGGAGGTCGTTCTTTGGTGGTGCGGGTAAATATGGTCGATATTCAAAATAGAGGAAGATTAATTTCTGGAATAAGAATGTTAACTTATGAAGTCTTACCTAAATTAAACCAAAGGACAAAACATGATTGGATCAATTAAAGGAGCTGGTGTATGAAAAAACGAAAAATTAAAGTCGAAAAGGTGCAGGGACGCTATACCGCAAATGGAGTGCCTTTTGACTACGCATATTGGACTGAGGAGGATAGAGATCCTTGCCCAGAATGTGGCAGCAGAGTACGATTAGTTGAAAGCATAATGGATGTAGATTATTTCTGTCCTTTTTGTAATAAATACGTCGAACCGAAATGTACTTGTGGGGAATGTAGTAGTGAATCTAGATCAAACAGACCTATTGTTCTTCCAGAATTTAGACAAAAAATTAAAGCCATTGAAAATCAAGACAGCGATCACCTCGAGTGGATGCATGGATGGACAAATAACGCGTGGGTAGCTAATTTATTGAAGAGAATTGAAATTTATGAACAGTATAAATATCTCTCCCCATCGGATCAATCATTAATAGCAAAGCAATCTTCAGGAATTGAACAAGTGATGCAACTGATAGGTGAGGGCAAAAATGAATTGGCTTCATTATTATATTTTAAAGCCGCGATTAATATTATTATAGCGGAGTTAAAAAATGATTCTTCAAGAGAGATCTACAGTGATTTCTTGAGGCAAATTGATATTCTAATTCAAAATGAAAACTATCTAAAGGATGCTGATTTCTACGGTACTTTTGAGTACCAAGAATTCTATGAGAAAATTGTAACATTTTATTACCCAGATGAAATTGAAGACCCAGATGACAGATATGATTCAATGTTTTCGGCTCAAGTTGAGGAAGATGAAAAAGCATTGAATCAAAAGTTAGAGGATGGGTGGAGTGCAGAGATGAAGGGCATTAGATCTAAGATTTCGAGTGTTCTTGCAGAAGGTGGTGAAGCTGCATCGATGTTAGATGCTTATATCAGTTTGTACGATGTAGATATATTTATTGATCATTTATTGGAGAAGCAGAAAAAACTAGACTCAGAAATATCTCACTATGAATTAATGAATGGCAATTCGGAAGATGCTTGACCTGATCTAGCCCCCCCATAACCCTCGGGGACTTCGGTTCCGAGCTACTTTTCGAAATCTCCCCAAATGGATCTATAAAGAGGCATGATAACGATAATTATTCTATTCATCCTAGCGACTGTCAGTTACGAGCTCTGGTTCCACAGAGACAGGCTGGGGCGCAGCTACTTGGAAATGCATCTTGGCCGATATTCAACATGGCAGGATCACACGCTCTGCTTCTTCCTGGGAACAGCAAACATTCATCGGCTCGTTTACGATTGGTATCTTGGGAAACGGGCTGCCCCCTGGCGCAGCAACTTCAGCTGGTCCGACCAGGAAGAGTTCGATTCTTCTAATTGATATTCCCCCTGCACCAACTACCTTTCCGCACGTTTAATTCATAATCTGGGGGTTCAAGCTGAGTACTAGATCCAAATATAAATGTCATTCCTGTGGATATTCTGCAGATGCTTGGGACGAACCTGATAAAGCCCCTATCGCAACGGTCGATACTCGTCATTGCCTGGGGTGTAAATCCTTAGTCGAAGTTCCAATAGAATTTCATGGTGGGGGTCTAATCGGAGACTCAGACATTGTCCCCAGCTTCCTGAATCGCTGCCCTGAATGTAATTCGTCGAGTGTTGTGCCTTGGACTGTGAAAGATGGATGTCCTAAGTGTGGGGAGTAAATGACTCTCGTTGGCTACCTTAGACCTAAACGGCGTTAAAAGTGATATATGTGATTTTGGCAAACATCCAAGGTGCTGCTTGCCGCGTTTCAGCAGGACAAATTGAAAGGCAAATTGTTTTCATATTAGTATTTGAATATAGGGAGGTTCCATGGGAACAGGTATGAAGCTTGTAGGCTCTATTGTAAGAGAAATTGACAGGGCTCAAAAAGCTGCAGCTAGAGATCGTGCAAAGCGAGAGCGCGAACATCTTCGCCGCCAGAAGCAACTTGAGAGGGAGATGCTACAACAGCAAAAAGAAATTGCCCGCATGCAAGCACAACTCGAGAAAGAAAATCTTAAAGCAAACAAAGAGAAAATCAAACGGAACCTAGAAAATGAAAAAGCTAGTTACGAGGCAAGGATAGAAGAGCGTCGAGAAATAAGGCTAGATTTCCTTAATAGGATGCAAAAGGGGGTATAAAATGGATTTATTTGGGAATGTTTATCTATTCATAGCTTTGGCGGGAGTATTTGCTGTTTTGACAGTTTATCTCTTTATACAATTAAAGTTCAAAAAAAGCGAAGGGAAAACTCTATCAGAAGAATGCAATTCTTTGACAGAGTCAATCTCTCAGCAAAAAAAAGAATTTGAAGATCGATCCGTTGAGCTAGAAAAACGCAAAGCAGAATTAACACATTTATTAGAACTGGAGGAAAATGAAAGCAATTTGCGCAAACAACTTGCGGAAGTGACCATCGAATTACAGCAAACAAATGATCAAATCACCTCTCTAAAGGAACAAGAATCTGAAATTTCAGATAACATTGTTTCAATAAAGGAAGATATCTCCATTTATCAACCAGTACATGGTTTAATGAATGTTGGCTTTTTTGATGAACCTGAATACTTGTTTGAGACCAGTGAGCGATTTAAGGAGGAGATAAAAATTATTCGCGAGCAGCAAAAGGCTATGATAAAGGATGGTGAAGCAATCACGATTCCGGAAAGCATCGCATTGACATCTAATTCTGCTTACGCAAAAAAAGTCCTGTCAGGACAAACCAAGCTAATGCTCAAAGCCTTCAACGTGGAATGTGATAAGCTTATGGGCATGGTTAAGCCGAGTAACTATGCCAATATTCTTGAACGCATAGATAAGCTCGCATCTGATATTGAGAAATCAGCAGCCTCACTCCAATGTGGATTTGTCAAAGAATTTGTTGAACTCAAATTCAAAGAGTGCGAAATCCAGTACCAATACAAGCTAAAAGATGAGCGCGAAAAAGAGGAACAAGCCGCGATAAAAGAACAAATGCGAGAGGAACAGAAGGCAATCAGAGAATTTGAGAGAGCGCTTGAAAAAGCTGAAAAAGAAGAGAAGATGTACAGAGATGCCCTCGATGAGGCACGAAAATCACTCGAGATTTCGGGCGATAAGGATCGTGAGAAACTGAGTGCAAGAATAGCTCTCCTTGAAAAACAGCTCCTCGAAGCAGAAGAGAATCAAACACGAGCGAAAAGCATGGCAGAACAGACAAGAAGAGGTCATGTTTACATCATTAGCAATATCGGCTCATTTGGAGAAGATATATACAAAATTGGGCTTACGAGAAGACTCGAGCCTTTAGATCGTGTGAAAGAGCTTGGCGATGCTAGTGTTCCATTCTCCTTTGATGTTCATGCAATGATCTTCACAGAAGATGCTCCAGCCCTTGAAACCAAGTTGCATCAGGAGTTTACTCATTTTAGAGTAAACCAGGTCAATCACAGGAAAGAGTTTTTCAATGTGACTCTAGATGACATCAAGCAAAAAGCGGCTGAAATAGTTGGCGAAGACCTTGATTTTAAAATGACAGCATTAGCCGAAGATTATTACGAATCAATGAAATTGAGAGGCGATTCTGATCAAAACGGAGCAACATAACAAGGTACTACTTAGAGCTGACTCACACGCAAAGGATGTGCAAAACGAAAATGATGTGGATGGATACACAAATCATTGCAAAGCGATGCTTTCTCAGGAAGCAGCTCAAGCTTAAAGCGTTAAGCTCGTGGGAGAAAATATGACAATCAACGAAATTACTAAAATTGTGTGGAAGTATCGCAGGACTTTCAAATTTGGCGGTACCAGGCAGTGGGAAGATACAACTTTTCTAAAAAAATGGTATGACAAATACTACCCAGGCGAATGGACTAAAAGTAGTGAAACATCGGGTTGGTATTGGTTTGAATTTAGCGACAATATTGATATCCTTCGCAACACTCAAGAACCAAAGAATCGACCCAAAAATGGATGCCAATTCCGTTCACAATCAGCCATAAATGTTACGCTATTCGAAGATTCATTGGCTCATTCGATGAGTGGAGTCCCAGTCGTGTACAATGGTCATGAAGCAAATACGCTTGGGCGAGTGAGAAGTCATTTCGCATTGAATAATGACAAAACAGGAGCATTGGGAATTAACTCCTATCCAACATTATCAAAAAAAGCATGGTCGGTCAGTATTTTTCATAAAGGATACATAGATAGTATCTCGGATTTAAGTGAATCACGAAAAGCAATTTTATTAAAATTCTGCAATTCTAAAACTGGTAGGACAGCCATTGAGCAAAACTGGCGTTCACAATTTGGGTGGCCATTATTATCCAGAGCATAACAAAGAGCTGATGCACACACAAGGGCGTGGATGGATACGATTTTCGAACCAAGCGAGGCTGCTTCAGGAAGCAGCTTAAGCCTAGCATGTTAGGCGCAGAAATATTATGAAACTCAAAATAGTTGAACATTTAGCAAAGCATCCATTTATCAAAGCTGCCATGGATGATATCAAACCCCAGCTAGATAAAATTTATCCTGAAGTCCTAAAGAGGGCTGAAGACGGGGATTGGATTTCTAAGTCTGAATCAAAAATGGGCGATGCGGACTGGTATCGATATGATGTCTTTTCTAAGCAGACAGCATTAATCTCGGTTCTCGACAGGATTGTTTATGCGCACGCTTTCCTACAAAAATTCCCTTCGCCTCGAACATTTGAAAAGGAATATGAAATAACTCAATACATTTGGATTGAGTATCACTTTTTTCATTATATGGTTAACGTTGTGAGTCTCTTTGATTGCTTATTGATATTAACGAACGCAGTGTTTAGAATTGGTCTTAAGGAAAGAGCTTGCAAACCTGATACGATTTTGAAAAATCACTGGGTATGGCAAGTTGGATTTGACAAGTATCTAAAGAAATTTGAATCAATCACAAATAAATACAAAGAAACAAGAAACATTCATCTTCATAGAGGCAAGGGTAAAAATATTGCCCAAGTTCTGAATAGCGATAATCTTTCTTTCCTTGGTATGGTAAGCTTTTTACAGCTTCACAAAGATGAATTTCTGCCCAAGGATATTATTGATGCGGGTTATAAAGAAGAAGTGGTAGAAATAAGTAACCGAATTGAGGCAGATTGTCACGAAATCGAGGATCAACTCTCAGAAATATTTTCATTTCTAATTAAAATATACCTGAATAAACGTCCTGAGATTAACACATAGGGTGAAAACCGTGCCTAACAAAGCTACTGTAGTTAAAGTCAAGTGAATGGCCCGGATCACATCACGCATTAATAGTTGCTGTGTGGGTTGGGTGGTATACTATCCTGTCAGGTGTTTGCAAAATATGTGATGGCTAAAAAGTATATCTAAAGTTCTTTCCAGAATAGCCCAAAAATGCTTGGAGGGGCTTATAACAATTTCAATATTAGATTAATTTAAGACGGGGTGTACCATTTTCATTGATAACGATAAGATAGAAGATTTTGACGGTAATATATATAATACGATCCAGATTGGAAATCAAACATGGATGGCAGAGAACTTAAGAGTAACAAAGTACCGTGATGGGGCTACAATCCCTAACATTGTGCCTACGGAGGATTGGGGCTTAAACGAAACTGGAGCTTACTGTATTTACAAAAATAAATTAAGCGGATTTCCCACTTATGGCGCTTTATACAATTGGCATGCATTAATGGACAGCAGAAAAATAACTCCTGAGGGTTGGCATGTCCCAACTTTAGCAGATTGGACTGAATTAAAGAATTTTCTATCCCTCCATCACCCTAACTCAATTGTTAAGCCATTACAGTCAACATCTGGATGGAAAGATCCTGGAAACGGAACTGATAATTACGGCTTCTCAGCACTGCCAGGTGGTCATCGTAGCTATAGCAGTGGTTATTATCTCGGCTTTGGTACTAGTGCTCACTTTTGGTCTAGCACAAAGAGCAGTCATAACGGAGCATTTTGTTGCCGGTTACATTATCTGAATTCGGATATTCTCCTCGGCCTCGGCAGCCATATGAGAAATGGATTTGCTATCCGTTGCTTGAAAGATTGAATACCCGAAAATGTCATTAATAGGCGTAATCAGATTTTGACATTTTCCACCAATCTTGCGTTATCAGAAGTAG
>JABINC010000068.1 GCA_018697675.1 Candidatus Peregrinibacteria bacterium | reverse complement strand
GAGCACGTGGGAGGGTTCGATTGATCCAGAGGTGCACGCAGATCCGGAGGCCGCGCAGATTTCTTTCATATCAAGTTTAATCAAAAGAGACGCTCCATCAATTCCTGCAAAAGATGCATTTATGTTATTCGGAAGCCGTTCCATATTTGGCATATTGCCCGTCCCGGGACGGGCCTTGCCTTCCGGCCCATTTAAATAAGAATCAGGAATCTTTTTTAGAATTTCTTCGATAAAATAGTCTCGAAGGTTAATCATTTCACCAAGATTGTCTTTCGATCTCCACTCTTCAGCGATCTCAAGAGCTTTTGCCATGCCCACAATCCCCGCGACGTTTTCAGTGCCTGCGCGCAGCCTATGTTCTTGCCCCTCACCGCCAAAAATCAGCGGAACCAAATTTAGCCCCTGCCTCCTGTAAAGAAGGCCGATTCCTTTGGGGCCATAAATTTTCGAGCCATTCAAGGTCATAAGATCAACATTCAGTTTTTCGACATTCAGCGGCAGAGCCCCACCGGCCTGACAAGCATCCGTATGAAAAATCACGCCCTTTCCATTTCGCCCTTCGCTCTCATGACAAACCTTCCCAATTTCCGCTATATCATTCACGGTCCCAACTTCATTGTTCGCATACATTATAGAACAGAAAATAGTAGTTTTCTTAATCGCCTTTTTCACACTTTCCGCACGCACTCGCCCATATTCATCCACTGGCAAATAAGTCGCCTCAAACCCATAATTTTTCTCAAGATATTGGATCGTATTTAGAACGGCCTTATGTTCAGCATTTGAAGTTATCACATGCGGAACGCCACCGCCCTTTCTCACCTCATCCGCATAAGCTCGACAAATCCCCTGAATCGCCAAATTATCTGACTCAGTCCCAGATCCAGTGAAAATAATCTCACGAGCACTACAAGAAAGAATTTCCGCCACAGTCCTACGAGCATTATCCACAGCTCTTCTTGCATTCTGCCCTTTTTTATAGACTCCTCCAGGATTCCCATACTCTCCATCTTCCAAAAGATAAGGACGCATAGCCTCAAACACCTCACTCAAAGTGGGCGTAGCCGCCGCATAATCCAAATAAATCACTTTTCCATTTGTCACAGTCTTACTATCTCCCAAAACAAATTAAATTAAAGTTTAAAAGCGCGCCAAATCCTAGCACCTACCAATATTTTTGTACATACACACTCTTAACCTTGCCTAAAACACTTGTTTTGCTGTAATATCCTCGCCTAATAAATCATTATTGATGGTAGCAGGAATCAAAACAGCAAGGCCTCCAGTGCAAGCAACAGAAGAAGCAGAACTACAAGAAACACCCTCTGCACCAGCTGGAGATTGGGATGTAGCACAAGTTTTAGCAGATCAAGGCTTACTTCCAAGAGAACCAACTCCTTCACCCTCAGCTCCTCCTGAAAGACTTGCGGGAATCAAAGGCGCAATGGCCAGAACTCCATTATTAGCAAGAAACACTGGGGAAGTGGCGGTGGAACCTACTACAGAGGCCCCAACAGATGTAGCCTTTGAAGTTAGAAAAGGAGTTGCTCGTCTTAAAGCATTAGAGTCAGGTGAAAGAAGGGCTCGAAATGAAATAGCAAGATTAGAACCAAGGGTAGATGGTAGATTAGTCAGAGCGGCGATAAGTGGTTGGCTTGCATTATGGGTTGTAATTACATCGGGAATTCTTTTAGAAGGTTTTGAAGGAAATGAATTTGATATGAAAAATCTTTGGTGGGTAGGAGCCGCTATAGTTTTTCTTGGAGCTGCTTGTGGAATTCATGTTCGATTTATTTTAAAAGGTATGCCAGAAGTTGAAGCAAGGCTTCAATCACTCAGAAAAGAACTTACAAAAACTCAAGCTGATATTAAAGAATTCAATCCTCCAGAAGGTGGGGAACTATCAATGAATATAGATCCAAAAATATAAAAAATCTTTATATGCCAAAAAACAATGAAAATCCACCAGGACCACCAGATTCATTGATGGATGTATATAGGCAATCCATAAAAAAACCGGATGCTGCAGAAGTTGCCCCAGTAACCGATCCGTTGAAGATTATGAGATTGAAAAGAAGGCGTAAAATGGGCCAATTATTCGTTGCAAGTAGAAGGTATCGTCTTTTAAAAATGCCAGGCACTGTACTGAAACTTGATCTGTTTATACTTGGTGTCAGCGTTCTCTTAGTGGCAATAGATTATATGAAAGACAAAAAACTAGAAGGAGATTGGAATACCACATTGGGTATTTTAGTATTTATCGCAGTCCTTTCAGGCGGTATGAAATGGCGTTTCAAAGAGAAGGTAGTAGAAGCAAGGGAGCAATTAAGCGTGGTAGAACGAGAGTTGGTAGCACTAAACAAAGAACGAAGAAGCGTCCTCGAGCTCGAAGAAGTAAAGCAAAGGGGTGGAGCAGGAGTCCCAAGCTCAGATGACAGACCGATTCATTAACCTACCTCGCACTCATGACATTTTCGAATTCTTGTTCTGATCCATTTAAGTGAAATCGAGCGAAGTTTATGTCTGAGAATTGGGTTGCAGTTGCGTTAAGTTGTTCTTTGAAGCGTGGGTTATCGCAGGCGCCGCCGAGCAGTATTTCTCCGCGGAGGAACACGTTGGCGATATCTCCGTTTTTTTCCACACCATCAACTGTGAGACTTGGTTGATAAGTGGCGGTATAGAAAGACCCTGCATCAAAAGTGCTTTCCAGATGTTCGTTTGAAAGTCCAATCAATTCTCTGACGGCTTCGGTAACAGCCCCTTCGTATGTGTGCAGAGAAGGATTTCCCATCCTATCTTTTCCAGGTTTGTAACGATATTGCTCAGATTCATAAACTCTCACAGGAACCAAACTGTCTTGGCATCCTATAAATTTCCCATTTACACCTTTATCTTCAAGTAAAACTCCATAAAGAGAAATTTCCTGAAAGGGTGGAGGCTCATCGATAACCGTTTCAACAGCAATGTCATTTGAAACCTCTTCTGTAGCTTGCCTGTGTAGATCGCCGGTCTGTTTGGTAAGTGCTACAAGCACAATTACAATTAGTGCAATATCAAGAAGAATGATAAGCGAAACTGTTTTTAGTTTCATAGAATGAAGTTTAAGAAATCAGAAATAATTTCTATTGCTGAAAATTCATAAGAGGTACGATATTGTCTGGAAGCACTCCCCATTTGATATCGTCAGCCATTTTTTCTACAAATTCGAGTTGGATAATTTCTGGATTTGAACGGAGAGCATCACCTTTCAGGCGAATAGATTCAGCATCCGCCTCAGCCTCAATAATTTTCTTTTGTTTCAATTGTTCCGCTTCCTGCTTTTTGTATTCTGCTGTAATAATATTCTGCCGAGCTACCTCTTTTTGTTCGATCACCGCTGCAAATTCTGGTGAGAAGGAAACATTTCGAATTACGAATTCTTCCATCGATACATGATCAACAGCAAATGCTTCGGTTAGTTCTTCATTAATTTGTTCTGAAATCTCAACACGTTTTTCAGAAACTAGATCTAGCGAATTAAATCGTCCAACTACTTCACGAACAGTTTCACGGGCCTTTGGTCGAACCACTTTTTCGATCACATCCCTCTCTAGTCCAAGAGTTTGATAAATAGTGCTCGCATTAGCTTTCGCAATGTGAAACAGCACAGTCCCATCTACAAAAACTACCTGCCCATCTTTTGAACGAGCTTCAATCGCATCATTTTCATATTTAAATCCTTCACCTGCGGCGATACTCATCGTATATTCTTGAGTTCGTACATTAAAAATAGTAGCTTTTTGAATAATAGGAATTTTGAATTGGATCCCTTCACCACGCGCAGTCTCCAAAACTCCTCCACGGGTATAGTCAAACATAACTCCGACATGTCCGGCAGGAACCAAGAAGAACCCATCGAAAATAACCAGGATTATAACCAGTAAAAAAGCCATTTTTATTTTCGCATAACGGGCAATTTTCGAGAAATTTGGTTTAAAGTTTGACCCTTCTGGTGGGAAAACCTTAATGTTTGGGTTTTTGGCAACCATGGTTAAAGAGATTAAATACTAATTATAAATTTGAAAATTTAAGTAGCAGCCACTTCTTCTTTTTGTTCTTCATTTCCTTTTTTAGCCTTCTTTTTAGCTTTTTTTACTTCGTTAATGGGAGGAAGTGAAACTTCTTGTGAATTCTTTTCAGAAGGATCTTCTCCTGTCTCTACAGCTTCCACAGCTTCTTCAACTGTGATCTGATTTTCAGCAACCATCTCTTTTTCTTCTTTGGCTTCTTCTTCAGGGACGTGCACTCCTTCGCTGTCCCAGGTGACTTCTTGTATCATGTAGAAATTGTTCACATATCGAGCGAGTATAAATAGAAAGTCAGAAGTTCTGTTGATAAATGTAATAATGTTTTTATCGATTCCTTCTCTTTTATTGAGTGCAACAACAAGTCTCTCAACTCTTCTACAAGTTGATCTAGCATGATGGAGATAAGCAGCTCCTTCATGACCTCCCGGCAATATGAAATTTGTCAAAGGCGGAAGCATTTTTTCGATTTCATCTATTACTTCTTCCAAATTTTTTGCTTCAGGAATTTTAATTTTTTCATTTCCAACAATAGAAGCGCTTATATCAAAAATAGCACCTTGCAGATATTTGATCGCTTCTCCAACATTTTGCAGAGAAGTTTTTGCACGAGAAATCCCAAGAATACTATTTAGTTCATCAAGTGTCCCAATGGTAGAAATACGCAGAGCATCTTTTTCTGCGCGTCCTGAAATAAGATCGGTGGTACCATCGTCTCCCTTTCGGGTATAAATTGCCATAATTTAAATTGGTTAATTTTGGTTTTTAAAAAGTTTTTGAGAGTTTATTCTAATTTTATTTGAGCAGCTCCGCTAGTTCTTTTTTGAAACTCTCCACATCTTTGAACTGCCTATAAACTGAGGCGAATCTAATATACGCCACTTCGTCAATTTTTTTAAGGGAATCCATCACTCCTTCTCCGATCATTTCGGATTGGACTTCTTTTCCTGCACTTGACCATTTCTCCTCCAAGTCATCGAGCATTTCTTTGATTTGGTCACGGGTAATTGGGCGTTTTTCACAAGATTTCCAAATCCCCATCTCTAGCTTGTCGCGATTGTATTGTTCACGCGATCCGTCTTTTTTCACAACTAGAAACTTTGCAGTTTCGATGTTTTCAAAAGTCGTGAAACGGTATTTGCATTTGAGACATTCACGCCTGCGCCGAATCGATCGGCCCTCCATAGTATCTCGCGAATCGAGAACTTTGGTATCATCATGTTCACATTTTGGGCAGATCATAGAGGTTGTAATTATGAATCAAATAATTCGAAACGAGGATATAAGTGGCATTTTCGAGGGAAAATATGCTATAATCTAGTGATATTTACAAGTAAAAAGTGTGTACGGGCACAAAATATAAAAAATATGATGGAATTCTGGCAAAATATAGTAGGAACAGACATTTTCAAATACAGTGCTGCAGCGCTTATGGCATTGATACCAGTTTTTGTGTGGATTTATGTGTGGTTCAAGAAAAATCAACAAGAGTCAAAACATATATTTTTCGTGTTTTTCCTTGGGACTTTGACCGTGCTGCCAATTCTCGGCTTGCAATTGCTTTGGATGTATCATCCGGAACTTGATGTTTATGGTTATATAAATGCTTCAGTGACGAACCCACTTATCTGGTTTACTGTGACTTATATGCTTGCAGGGGTGCTCGAGGAGCTCGCTAAGGGTTCGATAATTTACTGGCTGGATTTTTCATCAATTCAGATAAAGACGATCAATAATTGTATAAAATATAATCTTCTAGTTGGACTTGGTTTCGCATTTTCAGAAAACATTTTGTATTTCTATTCGGGAATCCGAGGTGGAGATTTTTTAAATCTATTCGGAGTTTTTATGTTTAGAGGAATGTTCACGGTTTGCGCTCATATGATTTTCTCGAGCATTGTTGGATATTTTTATGGACTTGCTAAATTCTCAGACCCTATTGTTAAACAAGAAAAATGGCAGGGCAGAGAACATAAATTGGTGCGATGGTATGCCCATTTGAAAGGAACTGATCCACGCCGTCTTTTGCCAAAGATTAAATGGTGGACAGGGGTGTTGATCGCAATGATTATGCACGGAGCTTATAATTTAAGCTTGATAAGCGGATATATTTGGTTGGCCGCACTGATCGTAATAGGCGGCTTTTTCTACGTTCGTTATTTATCAACCCGCCGTGCTGGAAATCTTGTTCTCGCTATGACGGGCGCTGCGCGCCCTTCCCTCATGGCCCCTCGTGACGAAGAAGTCGTACTTGAACTTCTCGGAATGTGGATGAACGAAGGCCGTTTTGATGAAGTTTCTGGAATCTGCACTCGCCTACTTGAGCGCGACCCAGACAACAGGGTTGTAAAACTTTTCCAAGCAAAAGCAGAGGATAGAAAAGTTACTAAAAATACATTTAGCAAGTTTAAGAAGAGGTTTTAGGAAAAGTAGATTGAAAACCCCCACTAATTCCTATAAACTTGGTCCTTGATTTGAGATTTTATAGATTCAATTATGAGTTGTAAGTTAAAAGATAGGTTGGACGAACTTAATCGACAGAATTTATTGGAAAAAATTATGCGGCTTGAAGAGCGAGGCGTCATAACAAAAGATACAGCAGAAATACTGAGAGGCGCTCCAAAAGAAGCGTTAGTTACAGTTAGAGGATATTTGGCTACATGGAAAAAAAAGGTTTAATTTGTGATAGATAATGCTTCTTTCCTAGCAAAATCATCGGTCATGCCGGCGATGTAGTCTTTGATTTCGATTATATCTTTGCCACTTGAGAGATAGTGTTCGAACAGGTTTTTTATCGTCTTTTGTCCTTCATTGGCAAAAGCCTGAACAGGAGGGCTGAAGTAAAATTCTTTAGCAAGATATGATTTTAGATTGGCATTAAGTTGGAGCATTTCCGGGCTAAATGAGATCAGCGGTTTTGGATGCGCATATACATCCTCTAGAGTTTGGATTGAATTCTCTTGAAGTAATTTTTGTGAGTGGGTGATGACATCGGTGATCATAATAGAAATTACGGAGCTGACCGTACGTGAGATAAGATGACGTTCAGAAAGAGATGTGCCATATTCATTTTGCACGCTTTCGAGGGCGCGCTGCCAGAGCTCAATATCGGCCAGGCATTTTTCATTTATTGAGCTGCTGTCGAGTTTCAAAATGCCGGCCCGGAGGCCGTCGTCGATGTCATGGGCATTGTAAGCGATCTCATCTGCAAGGTTAACAATCTGTGCTTCGAGAGCGGGCCGAGCAGTAATTTCTTTACCCGCATTATCCCAGGAAGTTTGGTGTTTCATCAGGCCTTCGCGGACCTCATGACTCAAATTCAATCCCCTAAAAGTTGGATAAATATTTTCAAGTTTATCAACTATGCGCAGACTCTGTTCATTGTGCTCAAAATGAGAATTTTCCTCGGTCAGGCCATTTTCAGGCCCGTACTTTTTCATCAATTCATTTAGCTCATCCTGACCCGCATGCCCAAAAGGTGTGTGCCCAAGATCATGAGCAAGTGCGATGGCCTCGGACAGGTCTTCATTTAAGCCCATGGCTCTCGCCAGGTCTCGACTTATCTGAGCTACCTCTATCGAATGAGTCAGCCGTGTTCGAAAATGATCCCCATGATCCAGCCCCTCGCCATGTACTACAAAAACCTGAGTTTTCCCCTGAAGCCTTCGAAACGCTCGACAATGCATTACCCGATCTCTGTCTTTTTGAAAAGGAAGCCTATTGTCTTTTTTAGTCCCTTTTTCATGAATTCTCCCCTGCGATCTCAAACTAGACACGGCGTATTTCTTGAGTCGCGCATCCTCTGCTTCCAAAAGTTGTGAGAAAGAAAAAGTCATCAGAATTTAAATAAGAGCATGGCAATCATATCATCCTCTACAAATTCTTGTAAGTGCTTTCGTTTTAATGTAAAAATATTGTGCAAAGTAAAAATAAAAATATGAAACTTTTAGAAGCAATTGATAAGTTCCTTCGGCATTGTGAGGTTGCAAAAAATCAGTCGGCGAAAACGATTGAGAATTATGCGCACTATTTGCACAGATTTATGGATTTTTTGGATACCAAGGAGATTGTTCCTGAGCGGTTTAGGATGGAGGAGCTGACATTGGATTTGGTCGAGGATTACAGACTGTATTTGAATAGGTATAGTGTGGAGGAGGGTGCGAAAAAAGGAAAAAAGTTGTCGAAAAAAACACAGAGTTATCATCTGATTGCTCTTCGAGCTTTACTGAAATATCTTACAAAAATTGATATAGAAACACTTGCACCAGAGAAGATTGAACTGCCGAAAATTGGGCAGAGAAGCGTGGAATATTTGACTAGGGAAGAGGTGGAACTTTTGTTCCAGGCTGTGGATGAAGCTTCGCATTCTGGGCCAAGAGATAGGGCGATGCTTGAAATGCTTTATTCCACTGGGTTGCGTGTGTCCGAACTCGTAAATTTAAATCGAAATGACATTAATTTGGAGAGAAGGGAGTTCATGGTTAGGGGAAAAGGTGATAAGCCGAGGCTTGTATTCTTGTCAGAACGTGCTGCGGGTATTTTGAAAAAATATCTCAGTACACGCGAAGATCATTTTGGTCCTCTGTTTATTTCATATAGTCGAGGAAAGTCTGAAGATACGATGGCATCTGGCAAAATTGATATTACAAAAGGAGAAGAGAAGAGGCTTTCGACTGTGAGTGTTCAGGAAATAGCTCGCCGCCACGGGCGGCTCGCCGGCCTAGTCAAACCCGTGACTCCGCACAAGCTCCGTCACTCCTTCGCCACAGAACTTCTCCACAACGGCGCCGATATCCGCGCCGTCCAAGAACTCCTCGGCCACGCCTCAATCACCACTACCCAAGTCTATACCCACGTCACAAATCGCCACCTCAAAGAAGTCCACGAGAAATTCCATAGGTAAAAATATTGATGTACTTTTATGATTTAGCTCTTCCTATCCCAAATATTCCAAGAATTTTATCAATTGCAGTCGCAATTTCAGATTCAATGCGATTTATTTTTCTTCGAGTTCTTCCAGCAGTTTCTTCATCTTCCTCTAATTCTATGCCTTCTTCGCATCCATTAGCAGAAGTCACGGTGTGAGATTCTATTTCTATTAAACCATCATCGTCGACCCCCTTCATCGCAACCTTTTCCAGTCTTGTGGAGCCTTCATCATTTGTAGTACAACGATTTTCAACTGACAATTGTATGTTTTTGCCTCTTGTATCACCGCAGCGAACTAGCACACTTTCATTATGAGTTATCTCGGAAGAATCCCTTTCATAATGCATCGCACAATCCCTAAATTGGCCACGGACACAAGTCAAATCACTTCCTGCACGCACCCTGCGTTTACTAGCTTCCGCTATTTCCAGGCTGGTTCCAGCCGGGTTGCAAATAAGAACGATATCAGCAAAATCATCAATAAGTTGAAGCTCCTCGATAGTTTGCCTTCTCTCAGACATTTGATCTAAGATCGGTTCTAAAAGAACAACTTCACCCCTTGTATTCATGCGCATTAGACGATCATCTAACTGGACATAAAGCCCATCTCTAGAAAAAGTTAGATCTTCAGAGACGGGGTCGAATGCCGGAAGATCATCTAGAATAGTCGAGACAAGTTCCGAAGTTGCTAGTATCCCCAAAAGTAAGCAAGTAGGGATAAGAACTTTGGGCCGCATGATGCTTCTGGGTTTTCTCACGAACATATGTTTAAAAATAGGGAGTAATAATACACGCTAAGAGCGGTATGTCAATTTCTAGTAGCATCTCTTCCCTACATCATCCCTCTCGTGCTAAACTACGGCTCGGAAATAAAAAACAAAAATGATCTCTTTTGAAGGAATCACAAAAAGTTATGGCTCGAACAGAGTTTTGAATAATATAAATCTCAAAATTAAAGAGGGCGAATTTGTGTCGATAGTGGGAGTTTCTGGGGCTGGGAAAACAACTATGGCGGAGGCACTTATCGGGAATCTTAAATTGGATTCTGGAAGAATAGTTGTGAATAATATTGATATTACTCGTTTAAATGGTAAGGATTTACAGACTTTTCGGCGTACGGTTGGAGTCGTTTTTCAAGATTATCAGCTGCTTCCGAACAAGACCGTTGAGGAGAATATTGCTTTTGCGATGGAGGTTTGTGGAGAGGAGGAGTTTGAGGTTTTTGCGAGAGTAAAAGAGGTTTTGGCATTAGTGGATATGGCTGTGAACAAGGATAAATTCCCATATCAGCTTTCTGGTGGAGAAAAGCAAAGGGCCGCGCTGGCGCGCGCCCTCGTCCACAATCCACGCATAATAATAGCGGATGAGCCAACTGGGAATCTGGATCCTCATCAGTCAGAGGAGATAGTTCGTCTACTCATGCGAATCAACGAGCACGGCGTCACGGTTTTGCTCGCCACACACGATAAAAGTCTTGTAAATATAGCTCGAAAAAGAGTGCTTACTCTTCACCAAGGGGAAATTATAAGTGATTGGGAGCAGGGTGGTTATGACGAGGAGATTTTTGTAATGAAAACTCCAGGAGGAATAGAAATTATAGAAGTTGAAAGGGGCTAAGCGGCATTATTAAAACATATAAAACTTAATAAAAACTATATGGCAAAATTAGAAAAAAAATTATCAATCTTTGGCGGATTGATCGGGCTGGGGATAGTGGCTCTGATATTTTTGACAGTTCATACCACAAATCAGCTAAAAACATCTGCGGGTGAATTCCTAGCACTTGTCGGCCAAGGACAGTTTGAGCAGGCGATAGAAATTGCAGCAGGGAATTTCCAAGAAATTATCTCAGTTGAACAACTTGAAAATTTACTAACAGAAGTACCGGAATTTGATACAGAAAATGTAAAATGGACGGATCACAAAATTCAAAAAACAGAAGATGGAACAGAGGCTGTGTTGTATGGTGTTTCACAGACAGAAGAAGGTGAGCTCACGATAAAATTATTCCTAAAAAAAGAAGAGGGTGAATGGAAAGTGATGGGGGTTTTCTTTCCAGAGATTGGCTGGGAGCAAACATCATTCTTGGAAGAGTCGGCAAATGCAATTCCTCCAGAAGGAGAAGAGATTTTCGTATTAGCAAAAAAGACACTTGATTTGCTCACGGCTGGTATTGATAGTGGGGACTACACTGCACTTTATAAAGCTGCGGCGGAGCCCGTAAAAATCACAAGTTCTCCAGGGAAATTCAAAGAAGTTTTCGATGCATTTGTAGATGTGAATCCAGAATTTGCTGATGCTTCTGTAATGCAAATAGAGGTGGATGAAAAGCTTGCCGTAGCAGAAAATGGTGTGATAACTATCACAGGAAGATTTATCTCAGAAGATGAAAAGTATGAGTTCGAAATTGAGTATGGATTTACAGAAGGGGAATGGAAAATGTTTCATGCGTCCGTTAAAGAGCCAGTTGCAGAAGCCTTATAGAACTTGCAATCACTCAAGTATTATTGTAGGTTAACCATTGATTTTGAACCCAAGCTTTGAGATCGAATTCCAAATATAACTAACGCAAAAAAATGGAAACATTAAAAAAATGCGCTACCATAAGTGCAATCTTGTTACTGGCATTCGCTTTTATTGGCTGTGACGAAGAACTTACTCCTGATGTAGAAGATGACTCTACCGTTATGGAAGAGGTTTTAGAAGAAGGTGCGATCGATGCAGATGCTCTCTTGAAAAATGCTATGGGAGAAGTTGATGAAAATATTACAGATGAAGAAATTATCGAAACTGTGACAAAAATAGTTGAACTTATGAAGGGTGTAGAAGAAATGGAAGAATCTGGCGATGTTAATTCAGAGGTAGCTTTGGAAACAATGGGTGAATTATTCACACTTGCAGCAAAACTACAGAGCGTTGGCGATGACCGTATCAACACGCTTCTAGAAGACAATGCAGAGCTAAAAGCCGCCATTGAAAGCCTCGACGCTCTTCAAGAATAAAATTACATATTTTTACTCTAGACATACGGGTTTTCTATTCGTACAATCGAGGTGTCTTTGAAAAAGATATTTTTTAGAAGTTTTAACTTTTATTCCCCTCTAAAAATGCCCCTCTCAAGTAATTATATTAAAGATGGTGAGCTGCCAGAGCAGTTGCAGGTTATTGAGTTAAGCGATGAGGATTTGGGGAAGGCGCTCAAGGAAAATAAGATAAGTATGACAGTAGAGGAGGCTAGGAAGCTGCCCGGAATTTTGGGTCGTAATCCGACTTTGACAGAGGCGATTTTGTGGGGGATTCAGGGGTCGGAGCACTGTTCTTACAGATCTTCGCGGAAGTATTTGAGGCAGTTGCCGACCGAAGGGCCGACGGTGATGCTTGGGCCATCTGAGGATTCTGGGATTGTGAAATTCGCAGAAGTAGATGGGCTGTCCTATGGAATTATTATGTCGCATGAATCGCATAATCATCCATCTCAAGTTGTGCCATACGAGGGTGCTGCAACGGGAATAGGAGGAATTGTGAGGGATATTCTTTGCATGGGAGGTCGTCCAATTGCCACTGGGGATCCGCTCCGATTTGGAGATGTAGATAGAAATCTTACCAAAATTATTGCTAATGATGTGATCGCTGGAATCGCAGGTTATGGTAATCCGATCGGATTACCAAATCTTGCTGGGGATGTTTATTTCAACGAATCATTTGATGATAATTGTCTTGTGAACGTTGTGGCTCTCGGAGTTCTGAGTGAAGATGAATTGATTCATTCATATGTGCCAAAAGAGGCTGCAAAAGAAAATTACGAAATAATAATTATCGGAAAGCCGACAGATAATAGTGGGATGGGCGGAGCCGCATTTGCCTCAGCAGACTTGAAAGAAGAGGACCGCGAAGCAAACAAGGGTGCTGTGCAAGAGCCAAATCCGTTTTTGAAACGACATATTATTGAATCTACTTGTGATCTTTTTAGAGAATTAAAAGAGAAGAAATTATTGGACAAAGTTGGATTCAAAGACATGGGTGCCGGAGGAAATGTCTGCGCATCTGTGGAGCAGGTAGAGAGAGTTGGGTTTGGAGCAGAAATTGACATCGCAGCGGTCCACAAAGGCATGGAAGGGTTGCATCCTTCGGTTATTGCACTTTCAGAAACTCAAGAGCGACTTTGTTGGATATGCCACCCGACACTAACCCAAATGATTTTGGATCATTACAATTCTAAATGGGATTTACCAAAAGCTTCCAAGGGAGCGATGGCGGTGAAAGTCGGAAAAGTGAAAGAAGGCAACTACACACTTTATTGTGGGGATAAATTACTTGTCGACGCTGCGCCGTCGGATATTACAGAAGGGATTCGCTCAGACCGTGAGGTTACGGATCCCAAGAAGACTTTTTCAGAGCCAGAATTTACGGGGCCGCGGAGCACCATTACAAGTACAGGGCATATTACAGAAGGCGAACTCACAGAAGTTTTCTTGAATATTTTATCTTCAGAAAATGTTTGTTCTCGTAGAGCAGTGTATGAAAATTACGACAAAGTTGTGCAAGGACAAACAATTTTACAACCTGGGCAAGCTGACGCTGGAGTTATGACTCCACTTCGCAATCGTCCAGAATTCATGACTCGTGATGATTCAAATCAACCACAGTATCATCCAGCTACTCGTATAGGAATTTCTCTTACAGTCGATTCAAATCCGCGCCAATCCAGAATTTCACCATATTGGTCTGCAGCAAATGCAGTTTGTGAGGGGGTGAGGAATACAGCGGCAGTTGGATCAACTCCGATCGCATTTACAGATTGTTTGAATTACGGAAATCCAGAAAAACCGCATCAAATGTGGGAATTTGTAGAAGGAATTCGAGGAGTAGCAGAGGCAGCGAAAGCGATTCCTCTGAAAGATTATATGCCAGATAGCTCCAATCCAAACACACAGGACACGCCTTCGCCGTGTCTTCCATGTGTCTCAGGAAATGTAAGTTTTTATAATGAATCGCCGAATGGGTCAGTGGACGCATCAGCCGTGATTGGAACGCTTGGGCGAATGGACGATGCATTCAAAGCTGTGACAATGCAGTTAAAAAGACCAGGCTCACTTCTTTATATGATAGGGGAGCGACGTGATGAGCTGGGTGCTTCAGAATATTATCATCAACTCGGACTCATGCGTGAGAATTCTCCATGGCTCGGTGCAAATGTGCCAAAATCTGATTTTGAATTAGTAGCCAAAGAATCCTACGCATTGATTGACCTAATCGATCAAGAACTTATTCTTGCATCACATGATATCTCAGAAGGTGGACTTGCCGTGGCACTCGCTGAAATGGCTCTCGGAGCCAATGCGGATGGCCAGATCGGAGTTGAAGTTTCTATTGACGATTGCACTCCACATGGGGATTCTTCAAGGCTCAGATTCGACAAATACATTTTCTCAGAGACTGGTGGATTTGTAGTGGAAGTTGATCCAGAGAATCAGCAGGCTTTCGAAGAATTTCTCACAAATTATCCAACCTCAAATTTCACCTCTGATAATACTACCTCCAATAACGTAGGAATTTACTTCGTAAATCTTGGCGGAACCCTCGACGACCCACATTTCGTTTTGAAAAGTGAAGAAGGGGACGAGGCAGGCGAAATGATTTCACTGCCACTCGACAAATTATCAATCGCCTGGGGCGAAAGCTTGCGGAAGAAACTCAAGTAGAATGGCTTGTTTGAGCCTCAAAATCGACCAAAATCTCTGCCCGGGCAGAAGTAAAAAATTAATAAAATCACACTTCACATAAGAATGAAAAGAATAGCAATTATACAATTTCCGGGGTTGAACTCAGAATACGAGACCAAGCGTGCCGTAGATGACGCAGGTATGGATGGAGTGATTTTTAGATGGAACGCTATCTCTGCAAAAACCAGTGATAATACTGAATTAAAACTCGAAGAATTCGATGGATACATCGTGCCGGGTGGATTCTCATATGAAGATCGTGGTCGTGCGGGGCTGATCCCATCTCTCGATCCTGTCATGAATGTGATTCGAGGAGAAGTTGCAAAAGGAAAACCCCTACTCGGGATTTGCAATGGGGCTCAGGTGGTTGTCGAAACCTGCATGGTGCCGGGTTCAGGAAATTTAGAACTCTGTCTTGCTAATAATAAGCGTATCAAAGATGGTGAAATCGTCGGGACAGGATTCATAAATTTCGATGTCGATCTAAAATCAACCGCCGCTCCAGGAAGATGTGCATTCAACATCAATATAGAAAAAGATTCTTTGCATAGATGCCCAATTGCTCATGGAGAAGGTCGATTTACAGCGGAGAATCTGGATACAATTCTTGAGCTCGAATCCAATGATCAGATAGTTTTCAAATACTGCGACAAGAGCGGGGAAATCGAAGATAACTATCCGACCAATCCAAATGGAACTTTCAAGAACGCTGCTGCGATATGTAATCGTGCAGGAAATGTGATGGCTATTATGCCTCATCCAGAGCGCGCATTCACAGCCCCAATCCCAGAGATTTTCACTTCAATGAAAGTTTATCTAGAAGAATATTTTGACAAAGGGAAAGTCATGATTCCAGAAGTTACAGAAGCCCACGCAAGCGATTATTCGCTCGATTCCCTCAAGCCTTTCGAACACAATATCGCAAATTTCGAGATTTTTGTAGATCTCATAATTACAGACAATACCGCCGAAACTTTTACCAACACGCTCAACTTGATGGGATTCCCAGTCGAGATAAAACGTCAAAAACATTTCACAGTGTTCTTTGAAGAAGGGCATGAAGATCCATTGCAAATCGCAGGAGAATTGATCCGCTCAAGCGAACTTTTGAACACAAACAAGGAGCTCGCAACAGTGAAGTTAAACGAAAAACTATATCGATACAGTCCAGACAGTGAAGAATTTACTCCTCAAGAAAAGTCCACTCAAGTAACCAGATTTTACGTGAAAGACCGTGAGGATTTCTTTGGTCAAAACAAGACTGAAAAAATCCAAAAACATTTAAAAATAGATGGTTTCAAATTCACCGTTCAGGGCACAGTTTGGACAGTTTTACCAAACAGCGAAGCCTTCACAGAAGAGACTCTCAACACCCTCCTCCAAACCAACATTTTCGCCAATCCGAATTCACAGGAATTGCTGAGGTACGAATAGCTTAAAAAAAACATCTTATGGAAAAGCCATTCAACATTATCGTCCTTGCAACTGGAAACGGTACCAATCTTGGGGCGATTATTGATGCTAAAAATGAAGGTCATCTTCAAAGTGTGGAAATCCTCGGAGTTATCTCAAATAAATCAGCCGTAGGTGCACTCAAAAAAGCCGAAGATTACGGTTGTCCAGCCAAGTTTATAGGCGCTGCAAATAAAACTAGAGAAGAATACGACCAGGAATTGATTGATTACATATGCGAATTAGAAGCACAAACTAACCAAAAAGTAGACTTAATTTGTCTTATCGGATATATGAGGATTCTTTCTCCAAAATTCATACAGCAGTTTCCGAGAAAAATAATAAATGTCCACCCAGCACTTCTTCCGAGCTATGGCGGCCCAGGCATGCTCGGCGACTATATTCACGAGGCAGTTTTAGCAAACAATGATTCAGAAACTGGGATGACAATTCACTATGTCGATGAAGGCGTGGACACCGGCGAGATAATTCTCCAAACCCGCGTCCCAGTGGAGCTAGGCGACACAGTAGAAACCCTCCGCCACAAAGTCCAATCACAAGAAAAACTCGGCTATGTGAAAGTTCTAGAAGATTTTAGTGCGGCACACTAGTCACACTTCTCATAATTTCTATCAAAAACAGTACCCGTTACATCAAATAATGCATCGAGCCCTTGGTCTACATCGAGCCAAAGTGTTTTTGCTATATCTTCTCCATCAATTTTTACAAAAAGTTCATCCTCCTCTGGTCCAACAGATACAGAAACCTCTCCATCAGATATAGGGTCGTCAGTGTGAGCTCTGCGGTTTGTGCCAGCAATAGTGACATTAGCTGCGGCACCAGTAATTGGAGAAGCTACAATTCCAAAATGTCTTAAAGGGCTGGCATTTGGATCAAGGCAAAACCAAGTTGCAAATCTGGAAGTAGTCTCTCCTCCAACTATCTCGGATTCGGAAAGGTAAGTACACTCAGGGATTTCGCCGTCAGGACATGTAACTTTAATTTCTACTCTTTGATGGGTGATGTCGTCATTTCCTTCCGCATCTTCTACTTCTTGCTCTCCGCAAACTTCGATAGTTTCACTGCCAACAATACAATCTGAAACAGTATTACGAAAATCAAGTATCGCAGAAAGAAGTAATGCACCTTTCTCAGTATCATTTAATGCATCAAATCGCTCACGATCGACAATCAATTCAGATCCTTCCCAGTGCATGATATCTCTATTTGGGTAATTCCAAACATCTTCCTTAGCTCTATCGCCATCCCATTCTTCGGCAGCATTTGCTACCTCTCCACTGATCCTCACTTCATCTGGAGTAGGTGGTTCAGCGTTGCCATTACCTCCGCTACTTCCCATAGCAACAGGGGCGGTCAAAGCTGATAGTAAAATCAAAGCTGGAGCCAATACTCTCATATTTCTATAGTTAATTTCCAAAATCACATCGCCAGGAACAGTAGCACTATCATAAAAATTGTCAAATGCCAAACGGGACTTGTAATCCCTGCCCACTGTTCAGTAGAATAGTGACGTATTTCAAACATGCAAAATTTCTTAAACCATCCAAAAGTGTCTACCTACGAAGAATCAGGTGTGAATATTTCAGAAGGAGATAAAGCTTCACGCATTGCATACAATGCAGCCAAGGCGACTTTCAAAGGGCGCGAAGGGATGATAGGAGAACCGGTCACTCAGGACGGTGGATTTGCGGGGCTCATCGATATGGGTGAGTTTTACCTTGTACAAAATGATGATGGAATTGGCACAAAGGAGATAATCGCAGACGAGATCGGCAAATATGACACGCTTGGATATGATCTGCTAGCGATGGTTATAGACGACGCTGCATGCGTCGGGGCCGAGGTGATCACTTGCTCAAACACAATGGATGTCAAAAAAGTCATCGCAGAAAAAATCGAAAAGATGATGGAAGGATTCAAGACGGCCTGCCTCGAGCACAAAGTTGTGATTCCAGGTGGGGAGATCGCGGAGCTCAATACGATGGTAAATTGTAATCTTTGGAACGCAACATCTGTCGGAATTGTGGGAAAAGACAAAGTCATCACAGGCGAAAAAATCAAAGAAGGCGATCAAGTTATAGCCCTTCGCTCAGATGGTTTCCGCTCAAATGGATTCTCGCTGGTTCGATATATTCTCGAAAAACAATTTGGAGAGACCGCGTACATGCACTCATACGAAGAAGGCAAATTACTCTCTACAGTAGACGAATCTTGGGGCGCAAAAGTCCTAACTCCCGCGCGTATCTACTACTCTCTAATAATGGCTCTTCACGGCCGATATGGTAAATCTTCACAAGTCGACATTCACGGAATTGTTCACGTTACAGGAGGCGGAATAGCCGCAAATCTCAATCGAATTTTGAAAGAGGGACAAGGTGCACACCTCGACAATTTATTCCCACCACATGAAATGATGCTTCGTCTTCAGGAAATAGGCGTCGTCTCAGACTCTGAAGCCTACCGAGTTTGGAACATGGGTAACGGAATGCTAGTAATCGCCGATCCATCAGATGCAAATCTCATTATAGAACGCGCCAAAACATTCGGTATCGAAGCCCGCGTCGCCGGCCAAATCAACGACACAGGAAAGATAACTCTAAAGAGCCAAGGATTCTCAGATAATGGGAAGATGTTGTAACTCTCTGACCCTCCGCGCGGAGGCTACTTTTTATAAAAATCACCCTCAGTTTTTTAAAGTTTTTTCATAATTGTTTGGTATAGGTGCTTGTAAAAGTATCTTTTTAACCAAAAAATATGAAAAATACTCTCTCTCGTGAGGAAAAAATATATTTGAATGCTTTGAAGCTCGTTTTTCCTTATAACAATGCGGTAATTGGGAAGTTGATTAATCAAGAAAAATCGGCTGATTATCTGTGGAATAAGGCATCAAAAACGGAGCTTCTTAGCTTTGAAATCCCAAAAAAACAAATAGAGAAATTTTTGTATGAGCGTGAAAAAATTGATCCGATGAAGGAATTTTGGCTTTTGGAAAAGGAAAATATAGATTTGATTAGTCGGGCAAATGTCGGGTATCCAACACTCTTGGATGATATATATGACGCACCCGAGATTTTGTATCTGCAAGGGAAAAGCTCGCTGTTGAATAATCGAAATATTGCGATGGTTGGGGCTCGGGCACCATCCAAATATGGGCCGGAAATTGTAGAAAAAATTGTGAAAGAATTTGTATCATATAACTTCACGGTGGTGAGTGGCCTTGCTATGGGAATCGATAGCGCGGCACATGAGGCGGCGGTTGAAAATGGGCTGCCGACAATAGCGGTGCTAGGGGCTGGGCATGGCTCTATTAAAGGCAGAAGTCACTTTCGACTATTCAAAGAATTGATAGCTAATCAGCTCATTATTTCTGAGTATCCATACAATATAGAAGGGGCAAAACATACTTTCCCAGCGCGTAATAGGATAATCAGCGGCCTCAGTCTCGCAACTATAATTATCGAAGCCAAAGAACGCTCTGGCTCATTGATTACTGCTAAGCTTGCAAATGATCAGAGGCGTGAGATTTTTGCGGTTCCAGGATCGCTTTTTAATGCATGTTCTCGGGGCACAAACAGAGTGATCCAAAAGGGTGAGGCAGAATTATTTATCGATACAAAAACCATGGTTGAAAGAATAAATTTCAATTCAAAATTGCCACTGGAATACAAAGATATTTCCAAATTCATACCCGAAGACGAACTAGCCGGGGCTCTCTGCACCTTCCTCTCTTCTCCGAGACATTTAGGCAAAATTATAGAGAATCTGTCTCCGATGCTAATCGGTCAAAACCCAACTTCACGAATCCTCCAAGCTCTCACAGAACTGGAGCTCACCGGATTCATAAAACAAGCGGATAATCAGATCTGGGTTAGGGATTGATTATTCTGCAGCAGCTTGTTCATCCGCCCGATCTACAACACTTTGCCAAAAAGCCCTGTTTTCAGCACTCCCTTTATCAGGATCGGCTAGCCATTCGCGAAACTTGGTAACGATTTCTTCAATTGTTGCGTCCTCCGATATTTCATAAACAGGCGGCTGTTTTTCTTCGGAAATAAGGCCAGCCTCGAGTAAATAAGCCCCAATTAATGGGAATAATTCCTTATATATTGACCCATTATATTTTTCATACCAAGCTAGAAGCTTATTATTCTTGATCAGTCACTCGGAAGATTTCTTCGAGAGTTGTGATGCCGTTTAGTACTTTTATAACTCCATCTTCTTGCATGGTGATCATGCCATTTGCGAGGGCTTTTTCGAGGATGTCG
>JABINC010000008.1 GCA_018697675.1 Candidatus Peregrinibacteria bacterium | reverse complement strand
TTGTTTCCAGAAGTACAGGGCGCGCAGGGATTGGTTCTTGAGTAGTTTCTAGGAATTTTTTCGGAGTGCTGTCATCAGACTCTGAAGTTGCTTCTGTTTCTTTTGGGGCTTCAGTTGTTGTTGGCATGAATCCTACGTCTGGAATTGAACTTAGAATTCCCATTATATCTGATATTGATGCCAGCCTTGGTTTTGGATCTGGCTTTGGGGTTTGAGTTGCCTTTGGCCTTTTTGCTGTGGGGGAAACCAAAATTGCTCTCTTTTTTCGAGCTTTTCTAGCGGGCCGCCTTTTTCTTTTCTTCGAAGTTTTAGCTTTAGCTGGGGGCGGGCTCTCTGGAGCTGGCATTGTAATCTCTTTGGTAGGTTCTGTAGTTGATTGCTCTGTATTTGTGGTTTTTTCCTTTGCCTTTACTTTTCGAGAAGGTGTAGGAGCTTCGGGTTTTCGTTTTGGGATTTCTATATCTTCAGCTCTTAGATTTGGATCTAGCATTTGGATTTCTTTGAATGCTTTTAATTTTGCCAGTGCTTTAACTTGTATTTGTCTAATTCGCTCTCTTGTTACTCCCATTATTTCACCGACTTGTGCGAGGCTTAATGTTTCTCCAGAGTTATTTCCGAATCCAAAACGCAGATTAAGCACTCGTCTCTCTTGTTCGTTGAGAGGAGCTTTTTCTATTACATCTCTTACTGTGGCGTTTTTTTCAGATTCTGCAGTTTCTTCTTCTGGGTTACTTGAATTTTGATCTTTGACACAGTCTCCGATAGTTTTATCATTGTTCTCTCCGACAGGAAGATCTATCGATAAAGGGTTTTCTCTGTGGGCTATAGTTGCTTTGAGTCGGTCAACTCCTATATTGCAGGCCTTCGCAAGTTCTTCTAGGTTTGGGAATCTTCCTAATTCTTCGGTTAGGTCTTTTCTTGCCTGTTTTATTTCATTCATTAATTTGAATGTGCCTCTAGGGAGGCGTATAGTCCTTCCTTGGTTTTCTATTGCGTTTGAAATATATCTTTCGATCCAGTTTGGGGCATAAGTGTTGAATTGATATCCTCTTTTATGGTCAAATTTTTCTATAGCTCTTTCTAGACCGAATGTTCCTTCTTGCATTAGGTCTTCGAGTGTCAAGCCTCCTCTTTCCCCTCTTCCTCTATATTTAAGAGCTATAATGGCAATTGTTTTTAGATTATTGAGACGTAATCTTTCTCCAGCTTCTATATCGCCTTCTTCTTTTAATTTTCTAATACACTCTATTTCTTCACTTGGCGTCAAAGTTGCAAAAGATTCCATCCATTTTCTGTAGGCTGAATCACGATCATCTGGTGATGCTGTAGGGGTCGCCCTTAGGGATGATAAAGGCCTTGGCCTTTTTGGTTTTTCGGTTGGCGGTTTTGTTACAGGTATTATATCTGGTATCTCTGTTGGAGAATTCTCACCTGTGGTTTCTTCTTGGAGTTGTAAAGTAGGCTTAGACTCCAGATTTGCAGTGTCTTCGTTTTTTAGTAACACTATTTTGAGAGCGTTATCTTTTCGCATTTCCAGGTAGAAACCGTTTGTTTCAGCATGTTTTACTGAAAGGGATAGTAGTTTTTTTATTCTGTTTTGAGTAAACCTTCCTCCTAATATTTGTTCTAACTTTTTACCAGCATGTGCAGGCTTTATGATTACTCCATTTTCTTGGCCTTCTACTATAAAATCTATTAATAAACATATTTCTTGTGGTAAACTTTCAGGATGCCCTTCGGTCGAATTTTGGTCTTTATATTTGTTTAAAGCTTGTCTTTTTCTGCTTAGGGCTTCTTTTTTCGAATATCTGATTTTAGTTAGTTCATATTTTTTCAAATTATCCCCAGTATTGTCGGATTGTCCCAGTTTTTGTTTAAAATCTTTTTCATCAAAAAATATTACAGCATAATATCCTCTTTCTATTAGACGTACTACGAATCCTAGATTATTGGCTCTATCTATTGTATTCCTTTGTAGTTTTACAAACAGTGCTTTTTTTGAATCTGGGGCATCTAGGTCGACTTCTATTGTCCAGACGGCTGCACCGTGCCTTGGTATTGATTTTGCTTCTAGCATTTTGACTGCTAGTGTTTCGCCCAGTTCTTCTTTTAGTACTGAGGCGGCATTGTCAAATCGTTTTCCTTTTATCTCATCTGAGACTTCGGCAACTCTCATACCTGTTTCTTCTTCTAATTTATCTATTATGTTTTTTGGGATCACCTTTGGGATATCTTCGTAAGATGGGGCATTGCACAACTTTCTTTCTCTATGTTTTGAATCTTTGCCATTTGGCCGGTGATGTATTGAAAATAGATTTTTTCTTGCTTGATATCTTGTTCCTGTTGTGCGGATCGTTTTACATGTTATTTCATATTGATATTGATTTCTGTATTCGGGTATAGCTGTTAATGTCACGATTCTTCGGAGGACGTTTCGTATTAGTTGTAGAATGCGTTCATCTTTTGGGCTTTCATTTAAGCCTTCTGCAATATCCAATATTGAAATAGTTTTTTCAGGGGTTTTTAATAAGAAGTGTAATATTCTTTGTAGCAGTTCGAATTTTGGATTCCCAAAATCATGTTCTATTGAAAATTCCACAGCTGCTCTCAAATCATGTGTTTCTGTGGCTTCGCGAATACCTTCCCGTACTTCAGCGTGATCTTCAACTAATTCTAAATGCGGATGCAGGCATCCTGGATATTCAGTTGCGTCTAAATCTGAATCAGCCCATATATCCAAAGCTGCAGATCCATCGTATCTTGTGATACGTGGACTTATGTCTGCCGGTGGCGGATCATCATCGAGTGTTCCTTGTCTGTCTTGGAGCATAATAAATTTTTACGCACGAGGATATATTCTATCTTTGTCAACTACAGATATCAAGTCTAAATCAGTTGACTTCAATGGCTTTCTTCAGTACAGTACCTCCGCCCTGTTAGGGGCTTGTTTGGAAATCATTGACGCGGAGTGGAGCAGTGGCAGCTCGTCGGGCTCATAACCCGGAGGTCGCCGGTTCGAATCCGGCCTCCGCAACCATTGAGGTGAACGAATGAGCACCTTGTTTGTGCTGCGACCGATAGACGAGGAGCAGGGCAAACAAGAGTGTGAAGAGGAGGCTCGGTAATTTTTCTAATAACGAGACTCTGTTAAAAAACTGTAACCTTTTTCCCTCTTATGCATTTTAGAGCTGGAGAAAGTGTTCTTTTACAATGTGTATTTACTCCCTCAAAGTCTTTAATTGACATTTATTTTTTGAAATAAAATGATATAGTCGTCCGCGCATGGAAGAATTGACTAAAGAACAAGAGGGCAAGCTGGTTGAGGCTGCGAAAACTTCAGAAGAAGCTTTTGCTAAGCTTTATGAGCGGTATTTTAATATGATGTTTAATTACATCTTAAAACGTACAGGGGATTTGGAGCTTACCAAAGATCTTACCTCTGAAACTTTTATGAAAGTATTGCATTATTTGCCTAGATATAGAGTGACTGAAGTTAAATTCTCATCTTGGCTTTATAGAATTGCTACCAACCAAATAAATCAGCATTTCCGTAAAAAAAGGTTTATATCTGTTGACTTTTTCGCTCCCAAGGATGAGCCAGTGTCGTTTGAAACTCCTGATGAAGAGATTCGGGAATGGGAAGAAGAAAAGCAAAAAAAAGTTGAATTTAGGCTCATGATGGAATATATAAAGAAACTCAAGCCTCTAGATCAATCTATTATCACTTTAAGATATTTCGAAGACAGGAAATTCTCTGAAATTGGAGAAATCCTGAATGTCCGAGAGGGGACCGTGAAAGTGCGAATGAATCGTGCTCTCGCCAAAGTCAAACGCTGGATGCAAAGCTAATACATATTGTACTAAAAAATTGTTCAAAAATACTAATTTATGACTGACGCAAAGACAAAACTAGGGAAAGTAGACCCGTACGAATACGACAGTTCTCAATTCAAAGCAGAACTAAAAGCATCGTTGATGCGAGAATATCGTAAGAAATATGGAGTTGAAGAATGGGCGGGAGTTCAGCCCGTGCGTAAACCTTTTGGGTTTAAATTGGCTTTTGCGCCGATTATGGCTGTATTAGTTTTAATGACGTTTGTAGGTTATGAATATTTTGCTCAGCCGATGACTGCTTATGCATATCTGAAAAAAGTTGAGAAGCATCATAAAGTTCTTAAAAAGAGTGGGACTCAGGTTCGCACTACACATACTATAGGTAATACAGTTTATGAAATTGAATCTCGTAAAGATAAAGAAGGGAATATTCAAGTGAATGTTGCTACAGGAGGTGTTGAAGTTGAGGATTTTGTTGTTAAAGATGGAGTGCTTTATGTTCGGTCTGAGTTTGAGGAAGAGGTTCTAGAAGAGGCGATGTTAATGGCGGCCCCTGAGGCAGCTGAGTCTGCTCTTGTGAAAAAACAAATTTCTAAAACTGAGAAGCTTGAAGGACTTACTTCTGTTCTGAATTCTATTGTGCTTGCCGAAATGGCTGATCCTCAGGATGAGTGGGCGAAGCTAATGGAAGAAGAAGGTGTTGAACTTACGGAAAAAGAAGATGGAGTTGTGATGATTACTTTTGAAGAGGAGATTGATGGAGAAGTATTTGAAAATGAGCTTTATTTTAAAGATTTTGAGCCGATTCGAAAATTGAAAAAATCTAAACAAGTGATGAATTCTAGGGCAATTGCAAAAATTTCTACCAAAGAGTTTGAAGATGCAGTTGAAATTATTGAATATAAGGAATTGTCACCACTTAAAGAGAGGGTAGAGTCGCATGAATATGAGATTTTCGTGGACAATGACAGTTTTAATGAAAAGGTAGTGCAGTTGATTGAAAATGAAGTAGATGAACTTGTAGAGGAGTATGCGGAGTTGCCTGATAAGGATAAATATTTTGAAGTTTGGGACAAAAAACTTGCAAATGTGAATATCCCAAATGAAAGAGAGATTGAGGCTTCAGTTTTGGCTGTGGATACGAAAGAAATCCCTGTACTTGAGTTGCTAGTTGCACCTCCTTTGGCAGAGAAAGTTTTATCTGATAAACCAGTTGAAATAGGTCTTGTAGAAAGGGAAGGGGAGGTTGTTACGAAACTTCTTTTGGAGGAAGAAGCTCTAAAATTGTCACCATTGCCTGTAGAAAGGGAGATGGTAGAGCCTTTGAAATTGCCAGAAAAATCTCTTGAAGCCATGCCTGAGAAAAATCTTCGTGATGTTTATTTAGAGGAGGTGTTCTTTGATCTGCTAGATGAGAAAGAAATTGAAAAAGAGGTTCCAGAGCTTCCTAAAGAAGAGATCCTTAAAAAGAGAGAAGTTGAAATGGAAGGTGAGGTGAAGACGGTTGAACTGCCAAAATCTGAAGAGAGTCCTTACGTTGCTCCGAAGGTGATTGAGCCAGTTACTACGTTGCCAGTTCTCAAAGAAAAAGTTATTGATGTCAGGCTGATAGATAATTCGCTTCCAGGGAAGTCTTATATGGCTGAACCTATTGATCCGTTTTTGCCGGAGCATGATGTCAAGACAAGCCCTCCTGAGGACGATTCCAAGGAGAGTGGTACATCTTTCGATGAAGTGTTGAAAAACCGTCAGGAGCTCCAAGAAAAGGCTGTAACGGAGCGATTTAGAGTTAGAATGGAGTCTGAAACGAGAGAACTTGAATTAAAAGAACGTGAAATCACTCCTATCAAGTTTGATACTGTAGATGATGAGCCGAAAAGTGAGTTTACGCGCTAAGCTTTTTTCTTTCTTCGTACAGTGATGATTATTCCTACACCTGCTATTAGCATTCCCAAAAGTATTAGGATTATGGTTTTGCTTAAGGAGTTATCGATATTTAGGATCGTTACACTTGTGGATTCCGCTACGCTGAATTCTACTTTTGCATTTTCACTTTTGATCTTTGTTTCTGGATCCATTGAATACAGCCAAAGCGTGTGATCTTCTCCAGCTTCAAGTCCTTCTTTTGGAGTGGCGATTTCGTAGTATCCGTCTTGGTCTGCGATAACTGCTGATGAGAGAATCAAACTTTGCCATTCTGCTATCACTATGTTTCCTGGCACCGTGTATCCCTTTGCAACAGTTGGCTCGTCTGGCTGGGCATTTAGTGCTATAATTGATGGTTTTTCTAAATCTTTCTTATCAATTCCTGGGATTTCTGCAGCGATTGTTATTGGAATTTTCTTGGTTAGATCAATCTCTGCACCTTTGGGATCGAATGTTCTGGTAAATATTTCATATGTACCATAAGGGAGCTCTCTACTTTCCATCACAAATTTGTTTTTTGCTCCAGCAGTTACTTTTCCGAGAAGTTTAATCTTTCCTGTGCGGTAGTCTTTGTAGAAGAATGCTACGGTTGATCCTTCTGGCGCATTCCCTTGGAAAAATGGAGTTTGATCGGTTGTGACGTCTCCTGCGTTATAGTTGATTACTCGTGTTTTAACATTTGTCTTAATTGTTTTGGTTGCGGCAGTTTTCTTTGAAATGTTTTTGTATCCAATGATCGTTTCCGCATCGGTAAATTCTTTTGAGGCATTATTGTTCTTGGTAGGACTTAGCCCCATTTTGGCCTTAAGGGCGTCACTTGCCCCGTCCCCACTGGTATCTTCAAATGAAGTCTCGATTTTGTGACCTGTGTTTTCTTCAATTTTTTTGTCGATTATGTCAGCTACTCCATTGTTGTCTGTGTCGGCTGCTCTGGATATTCCTGGGATTGCGACTTCTAATTTAAAATTCTTTTCTGCTGCATCTGAGATCCCATCTTCATTTGCATCGGCGGTTTCTGGAGCAGAGTCTTCCCCATCCGGGATTAGGTCGCCATCGCTGTCTGAATTTAGAGGATCTGGATCAACTGCGTCGGCTAGTCCATCATTATCTGAATCGTTTTCTTTTGGGTCAGTCCCTGCAGCGAGCTCCTCTGCATTTGTGAGCCCATCATTATCAGCATCTACTTCTGGAGCAGACTCCTCTTCGGTTAGCTTATTCATTTCTTTCCAAAACTCTGGGAGTTCTTGTTCTTCTTCAATTTTTTCTAATTCCTTTTCTTGTTCTTCTACGATTTTTTCTAATTCTTCATCTTCGAGTACGAATTCTTCGACTTCTTTAACTTCTTCTGTAGGTTCGTCATCTTCTTTAGTTATCTCTTCTTCTATTTCTTCAACAATTGCTTCTTCTTTTAGCATTTCTTCTTCCACTAGTTTTTCATCTTCCTGGATTTCTTCCTCAATAGGTTTCTCTTCTTCCAATATTTCTTCTTCAATAGGTTCTTTTTCCTCTTCGATAACTTCTTCTTCCACTGATTCTTCTTTTTCGATTACTTCTACAATTTCTTTTTCAGGTTCAAGTTCTACAATTTCTTCAACTTTCTCTGGTTCTTTGACTTCTTCCAAAATTTCTTCGACAACCTCTTCTTTGATAATTTCTTCCTCCTTAACAGGTTCCTCAATAATGACTGGTTTGTTTTCTTCGATAAGAACCTTTGTTCCTTTATCTGTGATTATAGTTGTTGGTACTTTTATTTCAACTTCTTCGATCTTCTCTGGTTCAGGCGTTTCTTCTACTTTTTCAACTACTACTTCTTTTGGAGAATTATTTATTTCCCAGTTTACGTCGCGGTACCATTCAAGAATCCTTCCGTAGCCGTAATTTTTGAAATTTGCGTCATATTCTGCAGCATTTTCCCCGATTGTGTTGTTCCAGCAATCATCACTAACTACTGCGAGCATTGATTCGAATTCTTTTGCTAATTCTTCTGTTGAGTTGATTTCTTTGTTTTTGAATTTTGTTGTGTTTGAGCAAGCGTTGCCTTCTGCGTCAAAAGATAGGGAGTAGGTGACTTCTGCTAGGGTTGTGAGCATGCCGCTGTAGTCGTCTATTTCAAACTCTTCAAATTGATCTAGATATAGAAGTTCGACATCATCTTCAGCAAAAGCTAGAGCGGGGATGAATAAACTTGTCAAAAGCGCACAAGAAGTAATTGCGCTTAGAAATTTCTTAAAAATATTAGTTTTCATACTGGATATAGTTATTGTTTATCCCAGTATTCTACCAAAAAAACTACTTTTTTGCAATGATCTGGAAGATAGGTTTGCCTTCATGACGGTAGCGAATCTCATATTTGGTTTTTATATTTTCGTCATCGTCTTTTAAGTTCTCTGAAGTTTCTGTTATTTCAAATTTCTCTGGGAGAGTTTCTAGGCTGTAAGAGTACATTATTGGATTGTCTGTTTTTAGAATTATTTGGCCATCTTTTTTCAGAATATTGTGATAGGTATCCAAGAAAGGACTCGCTGTTAGGCGATGTTTTTCATGCTTAGATTTTGGCCAAGGGTCGGGGAAGTTTATGAATATTGTATCAAAAAATTGTTCATCAAAAACCTCATCTAAATGTATAGCAGATATGCGAATTAAAAGAGTGTTTTCGATATTTTTCTCCTCTGCTTCTTGTATGGCTTCTAATATTCGTTCTTCTTTTAATTCTATTCCTATGCAGAGAGTGTCTGGGTTTCTTTTTGCTAACTCATTCAGGAATTTGCCGTTGCCGCTGCCAATTTCCACATAAAATTTTTCATATTTCTCAAGAATGGGTTTTAAATTTGTTTTCAATTCTGGTCGATAATTCATTTTATAAGTTGAATTATCCACAAAAATCCTTTTTGGATACTCCAAAATCGCTGTTTTCGCACTCTGTTTTGTCCGTCTGCGTGCCCTCATAAGCTGATATTAGTTTTTTAGGAAAATTTGCACAATAGCTCATTTATTGACATAATAAAGTATCTCCCCGTAACGATATAAAAATGGATGAAGGGTCTTTACAATTTGATTCTGATATAGGCCCTGTCTTTGATGATAGTTTTGACGATGTTGGGGATGCTTCTTGTGAGGAATTGCCTGAATGGGAGGATGTTGAGATTCAGGAGGCTGTTTCTGAGTCAACTACAGTTGAGGATTATATAGAGGAAACCCGTATTGAAGTTAAAGCTTCTGTGAAACTTCCTTGGTGTGTTGCTCAGGCTATTAATCATGATTTTTATGGGAATAAAGAGGGGACGGAAGATCAATATTATGCTTTGAGGCGTTGTATTTTGTTTTTTCTTGGTAATCATGAAGGTGAATTATTGGCATTGTGGGAGATAGCTGATGCCGTTGGAGGAGGGGTTGATGCTAAAATGGTTCTCAATGCGTTGAATCGTTCTTTGATTCCCCTTACCTCTATACCAGAATACAGAGATGCATATGGATTTAAAATCGTTAAAGGGAGTAAGAAGGGAGGGGCTCCGGGTACACGTTGGGAGAACAGAGAAGTTACAGCTTATGGATTGAGTTTGGTTAACGATGGGGATGTGCCAGTTAGGGTGAAGGCTCGTCTTTGCCAGAGACCTAGACTTAAGCTGACTGCTGATATGTCTGAAAGAGATAAAAAGAGAGCTATGTCCAAAGCTGCGCGTGATACCGGAATTGGTGTTATGGATGAAATCCCTGAAAATGCAGAAATGCTTATTTTGAGGTCTTCATCTATTTTGAGGAAGGAAAGAGGATATATGGATATAGCATTTGCCTTGTTTGAGGCTTTGAGAGTGGATGAGAAATGTTCGATGTGGCCTTTTAAAATAAAATTTGATTTTGGGAAAGAATCTCTGGGAGCAAAATTAGAGGAATGGACCATTAAATTCGCTTCTGAATTAGGATTTGTAATTTATGGAGTCGGCGGTGGTTACTACAGTATTTTCTTTTTGGATGAAGGTGAGAGAGATGCTGTATTAGAACGAAAATATTCTGATGGGAAAGAAGATATTTATTATCATGACGTCATTCCCTTTGAACATAAACGGTTTAAGAATAGGTTGCGGTACAGATTGATGAAGTGGCATCGTATGGTTCCTCTTAATTCTGAGGGAAAAAAAGGGTGGCCTTCTTGGCTTCCCTCAAAATTGTATTATGATCTTGTGTCTGCCATCGCACTTGCACAAAAGAGGGGAGATGGAGATAGAGGGAATTATATGACTTTTGCTGATATTTATCAGTTTATGTCTGAGTGTTTTGCGTATGATAGAGTTAAGCGAGCAGAGGGTGAGGAGCTTCCTACAAAAACTGTTGCAGATCGTTTGTATAAGATGGTTCAAGAAATATATGAAGCCAGAGAAGAGCTGGGGTTCTTTGTTAGAAAGAGGATTACAAATCCGGTTACTTATGAAATTGTTATGTTGGATATTTCCGACAAAGGAGATGAAATGTGGCCAGATTCTGAAGGGATTCCTGAAGATGATGATAGATGTGATGAATTTGAGTTTCTGCTGCCTTCGCAAAAGTAGATTTTGTCTTGCTAAACTGGTCTTAAATTCATAAAATAGGCGGGCCTTAAGTAAGGCTGGTACTTTTAAAAAATGTGGCAGGATAGCTCAGCTTGGTTAGAGCACAGGACTCATAAGCCTGGGGTCGTGGGTTCAAGTCCCACTCCTGCTACCATTTTTGGTGTGGTTCTAATACCGAAAAGGATTGTTTACGAAAAAGAATTCCCACCAGCGTTTGAAGTTGGGCATTTTGGCTAGTTTGCGGGCTTTTTGGGCTTCTATGTCGTCGAGTTCGAAGACTTCTATGCGGGCTGAAGGTGGAATAACTATTACTTCTTCGCCTGGGTTTATAAGTCCGAGATTTTGTTTGGCAATTTTGTCTTGGTACTCTGCGGAGTTGTAATATTCGTAATTTTTTAATTTTTCTTCATTCTCTGCTTGGAGTTGTGTGTTTGTTTGGGTGAAGTTCTCAATATGAGTGTTGATTGTGTAATTCCTGTAAATCGAGAGAGTTAAGCCATAAAGCATGTATGCGATCATGAAAAACCCGACAATTATTATTGCCATCATTACGTTTGATTCATGTTGAAAAGAATGCTTGGCCATGCCTCTTTTATAATTTTTCTCGTGGGTGAAATTTACTATATTTTATTCTCTTTATCTAGCTCTTTTCCTATGATTTTTTTTTTGATAAAGTTCATGTGTTGTATGTAAAAACAAATTCTATGACAAAAACAAAATATTTCTTCAAAAAAGGGCAGAAAGTACATATGATCGGAGTTTCTGGAATTGGAATGAGTGCTCTGGCTGCTTTTTTGGTGAATTTGGGGTGTAAGGTAACGGGAAGTGATATGGTTCAAAGCTTGGATGTGCCTGAAAAAGTGAAATTTCTCGGGGAACAGGATGCGAAAAATGTGAAAAAGGGAATTGATATTGTAATTGCGTCACATGCGATAACTCTTGATAATCCGGAAGTTGATAAAGCGGAGAAGCTGGGGGTACCGATTTTGACTTATCCAGAGGCGGTGGCTGAGTTAACAAAGGGGTATAAATTGGTGGCAGTGACTGGATCCCATGGAAAATCCACGACTACTTCTATGTTGGCAAAGGTTTTGATTGAATGTGGGGTGGATCCGAATGTGATTGTTGGAACTCGTTCTCCTGATTTGGATGGGAAAAATTATCGAATTGGTAAATCGGATATTTTTGTAATTGAGGCATGTGAATATCGTGAGTCGATGCTTCACTATGAGCCAGATGTAGCGGTTATTACCAATATTGAGCCGGACCATCTGGATTATTACAAAACTGCTGAGAATTATTTCAAAGCGTTTAAGAAGTTTTTGAAGAAGGTTAAGAAGGGTGGGACAGTTATTTTTAATGGTGATGATAAAGCGAGTTTGGATATTGTGGAAGGTCATAAAGGAAATACGGAAATTGTGTCTATGAAAAATAGTGAGCACTTAGACCTGAAGGTTATTGGACATTATAATCAATATAATGCGTGGGGCGCGGTGAAGGCGGCGGTTGAATTAGGGGTTTCAGAAGAGGATGCGGTAAATGCCGTTTGTCAGTTTGAAGGAACTTGGCGGCGACTTGAATACAAGGGAGAGTGCAATGGAGCGAAAATCTATGATGATTATGGGCACCATCCAACGGAAGTGGATGCAACGCTGAAAGCTTTGACCCATGCGTATCCTCATAAGCATATTGTATGTGTGTTTCAGCCTCATCAGTATTCTCGAACCAAGCATTTTTTCCATGAATTCGTACAGGCGCTTCAGGGAGCTTATGTTGTGATAATACCCGACATTTATGAGGTTTCTGGGCGTGAAGAAGAGCCTGAATTTGATGTTGATGATTTTGTCGATGCGATCAATGATTATGAAGAAATTAATCGTGCCACGAATGGAGAAGGTCTCGAAAATACCGCAGGAATGCTCCGGCGCGAGCTGGAGGCGAGCGACATCTGTGTGATTATGGGTGCAGGAAATATCACAGAGCTGTGCGGAATGATTGTTTAGTGTTTTGGAATTGACAGGTTTGGGTATAGCGGGGTAGATTGGACTCCTGTTTTTATGATTTAAGTTTTCGATATGAGGTTTGATGGAGGGTCATATATAACGCCAAAAGGAGTTAATCAAGATGTTTTAGATGAAATTGCTGCAGGAAAGGAGCATTTTTTGTATCATTTTGGTATTGGTATAAAGATAGGGGCTCCAATTATAAGGGATGTAAGAGATATGATTGGGAAGGTTTTCCTTATTGATCCGAGCCAATTACGTGATATGCTTGGCGATTTGAGATTTGTTGTAGGGTGTGGGAAGCCAAATCGTGTTAGAAAATTCGCACCTCAAGTTGCTGAAGCTATTGGGGCTAAGCCTCCTTCAGGTTGGGCTTTTAGGGATATGTTGCAGAGTACTGCATTTGGGTTAATGCCTATGATTAAGCCTGATGGTTTTGTGTCAACTGGAGGTTGGAGGCCAATAGGAGATATGGGTAGATATACAACTATTAAGTGTGGGCCAATTTTGATTTCTTCTCATGGAATGGGATTTGGGAGTGCCGAAATTTGGATTGAAGAAATGGCAATGTTACTTCACATCGCTGGGGTTCATGATCAAGTTGAATTGATTCGACTTGGTACTGGGGGTGGAGTTGATATGAAAAAAGGAGAAATTTTTATTGCTAAGCAAGCTGTTAATCAAGATTTAATGCCTTATCATTATGTAAATACAGGTGAGGGGGGAGTATATTTATATGATGCGAGTGCTTCGCCTGAGATTACTGCAGGTTTGATCGCTGCTGCGCGTAGAGTTGGGTTCATTGTCCATTCTGGAGCAGTATTGAGTGTGGATGGTTTCTATGGTCCACAGTTTAGGAGAGATGGAGGGACGGCTTCTCCTCTTGTACCTGAGGAGCAGATGAGGATTCTTGCTAAGTTGAGAGATGAATTAGGTATCAAAATGATGGAAATGGAGGCTTTGGTTATACTCTCTAGGGCAAAGGCTGCTGGGATAGCTGCTTCCCTTTGTAATGTGGCTATTGTTACGAGAGAACAAGGAGATCAGATTGATTCGAAACCACATGAATTAGCGGACTTTGATACTCGGCCCGCTACAGTTATTCAAGAGTATATGAGAGGTAGACTTGCTGAAGAAGGGGCTATTCCTTGGAGAAGGCATAATCCTTTGGGGAGGGCCGCTTAGAGTTTTTATTTTCTTCGCCATTTTACGCCGTCTGGAGTGTCGATTAGTTCGATGCCTTTGGCTGTGAGTTGGTCGCGGAGCGAGTCGGCGAGGGTGTAGTTTTTTTCTGCGCGGGCAGTTTCTCTATTGCGGATTAGTTCTTCGATTTCTACGTTGATTAATTCTTCAGCTTCTGGTTCTTGAATAATTCCGAGCACTTCATTGAAGGCTCTTATCAGATGTAGGGTTTTCATGGCGTCCTGCGTGGACATTCCTTTTTCTGCTATTAGGCGATTTATGTCTTTTATGAGAGAGAAAATTACTGCGAGAGCTTCTGGAACTTCAAAATCATTGTCCATTGCGGTTTCGAATGTGTTTTTGGCGTTTTCTAGTAGTTTTTTGATTTCTAGGTTGTTTTCTGTTTGGTTTTCGTAGGTTTTAAGGTTGAAAACGAAATCATTTAGGCGCTGTAAAGTTTTTGCTGCCTGTTCCAATTGAGCATCGGAGAAATTTATGGGACTTCTGTAATGTGTTGAAATAAGAAACAGCCTTACGGTTGAAGCAGGATATTTTTGGAAAATATCCCGTAGTGTGAAGAAATTGCCGAGGGATTTGCTCATTTTTTCATTGTCGATTTGGACGAATCCGTTGTGGAGCCAGTATTTTACGTATTGTTCTCCGGTTGAAGATTCGCTTTGGGCGATTTCACATTCATGATGTGGAAATATGAGGTCGAGTCCTCCTGCGTGAATGTCGAAAGTGTTGCCGAGTAATGCTGTACTCATGGCGCTACATTCTATGTGCCATCCTGGGCGGCCTTTTCCAAATTCTGCGTTCCAACTTGGTTCACCTGGCTTTTCGAATTTCCAAAGTGCAAAATCTTGGTGATTTCGCTTGTCTTCGCGCTCAGTTATTCTGGCTCCGGCCTTCAAATCCTCTAAGCGTTGTCCCGATAATTTGCCGTAATCTTTGTCGCGAGAGACATCGAAGTAGATTCCATCCTCCAAAGCGTATGCAATATCTTTGTCGAGCAAGTCTTGTACTAATGCGATCATTTCTTCGATGTATTCTGTGGCTCGTGGAGATATATCTGACGGTAGGATGTTTAGTGCTCCGTAATCCTCTTCGTAGTGTGGGATTATTTTCTCTGTGAGTTCTGGGACCGAGATCCCTTCCTCGGCTGCGCGGTTGATCATTTTATCGTCGATATCTGTGTAATTCGACACAAAAGTGACCTTGAATCCCTTGTAAATGAAATATCTGCGTATGAGGTCGAAGGCCACGGCGCTTCGGCCGTGGCCGAGGTGCGCTCTGTCGTATACCGTAGGTCCGCAGAGATACATTTTAACTTCCCCTTCGTGCAAAGGTACAAATTCTTCTTTCTTCTTGGTGAGCGTGTTGTGAAGTTGCATGTTTCTCAATTTTACATTCCCATCATTATTTTTACGATCAAACTGCGCAATAAATCTATCGCCAATATAGCTACAATTGGCGAAATATCAATCATCCCTATTCTTGGGACGTATTTTTGGAATGGGGCGAGTATGGGTTCTGTCACATCTCTGATAAAGAGGAAGAATCCCGATGTTTTGTTTACATTTACCCATGACATAACAACTCTGATCACAATTGCAATTACGATTAGTTCTAGCAGCACATTAATAAATGCGAGTATGGGAGTCATATGTGTGTTTGTTTTTGAAAATTGCTAACGCATTTTAGCGTGACTTGCATGTTAAGTCGAGATTGAATTTCTATTTGAGCACACTTTATGCGCGTGACCTATTTCTATAGAAGATGTCCGCAATTAATAGAGAAGCTATGATCATAAACCATAGTTCTGGGCCGGTTTCTGGATTGGTTGGAGGTAGCTCTTCGAGAATTATTGGGTCTTCTAGGCTAGCTGGGAGCTCTGGTTCTGGAGACATTGGAGTAGATGCTATAAGTTCGCTCATTTCTCCTTCATTGCCTTCTGAGTCGATTCCTTGGATACCGAAGTAGTATTCCTGTCCATTTTCCAATTCCGGGATGTACCAAGTAGTACTAGAGTCAAATGTTTGGGCGCTCAAGTATAATTTATCTGAAGCGTACCCATATGAGATTTTGTAACGTGTGATGTAAGTGTCATCTTCGGCCGCTGCCCATGTTAGGGTTATTCTGGAATCTGATTCGATTGCACTAATTTCAGTGACTATGCTTGGGATGATTATTTCGTCTTTTTGTACTTTCAAAATACTTTGCTCAGGGAATGAGCCTTCATTGCCTACTGTGTCTTTCAAAACTACGTCTAATTTGTACTCTCCTGTCTCTGCTGGAGCTGGGAAAGTGGTTTCGTATGATCCAGGGGTTTCTAAGCTCTCTGTGAGCTCAATTATGCGCTCTTCGAAGAGTAGAGAAACTTTATCAAGTCCCATTTCTGAGGTGAGGGTGACCGTCACTTCAGATTCAGCTTCTAGCGTTCCTTCTGGAGATATTTCGAATAATTCTATAACTGGGGCAACCGTGTCGATATCTACTCTTATTTCCGCTGATTCACTTGCAACTTCCCCTTCTTCATTTAGTGATTTAATTTGTATTTTGTGAGTACCTTCTTCTAGGTCTTTCAAAGCAGTTGCAAATTTCCCGCTCTCGTCGCTGATAGTTTCTTCTTTTAAGGTTTCTTCGTCGTAGATTTGGACGGTTGTGTTTACTGCAGTGGTTCCGCTTACATCGATTGTATTTTTACTAAACGTTCCTTCTTTTGGTGAAATTAGATTAATTTCTCTGTTTAGGTCCGGGGTGGCTGTAATTTCCTTTGGCTTAACTTCTAATTCAACTTCTCCTTTGAGTGAAAAATTCTCAGTATCATTTATACTTAAGATGTGTGGACCTTCTGTCTTGAACGTAATTCCTAGGTCGAAATCATGAGTTCCAAGGTCCCCACTTGTGAATTTATAATCTTCTGGAAGAGCGGCATTGTCATCTGTTGAAGAGAATCGTATTTCTCCGGTGTAGTTTGGTACTATGTTTCCTAGCTCATCTAGGGCCGTAACTGTTGTTGAAAGAGCTGAGTTTTTCATTACTTCTGTGACTACGTCTTCACTTCCTTCATCTCGAATTTCTATTATGAATTCATATATTTCCCCAGTGTCTTCGAGGCTTGATAAGAAAATACTCGCATCATCAAAGTAGTTTCCATAATTGAAATTCTCTGAATTTCCTCCGATTGGGTTTTCGCTATTAGCTTCTAGGAAAGCTATCTTTGTACGTGCATTAAGAGTTATATCTTCCGTTAGGTCTATAGCGGATAAAGTAGTCATCCCAGGTTCTTCTGAGTTTACTAGAAATGATATTGCGCCATTGTCATCTGTGTATGGAAGGTGAGATAGAAGTTGTATAGAATCCTCAGTTCGGCTAGATAATAATTCAACGGAATGTCCTTTTATAGAATTTCCGAAATCATCTCTAAGGTGTACTTCGGCGACTATGTTTTCGAGTAATCCAGCTTCTGCAGTTTTTTGATCTACTGATAATAAGGATTTAGTTGTAGAAACGTCTGATGGATAAACTGTAAATGTGCATCTTTGGCCAAAATCCTCATTTTGTTCTGTAAATCGTGCTGAAACTGCATAAGGCCCTGCTGCCTGCAGGTGATAATCGGCTATTTGTAAGGCCAATTCACCTTCCTTGTCGCTTTTTTCTTGTAAGTATACCTTTCTGCCATTTGGAGTTTCTAACATGAAACTTATAGAAGTATCCTTTAAGGTGTTTAGTTCTACTCCTGAAGAATATCCTGCAATTATATCATCGCATTGTAAATCGATTGGGCTTGAAGATGCAGCAAAAGCGACTCCAGTTAGGAGGCCTAGTCCAATTGCAGCAATTGCCAAACTATTTAATAGTTTTTTCATTTTTATTTTTTGTTTCTTTTTTATTTTTCGCCTAATTATAGCATCTTATCGTTTTTTGTTCAAAAGCAGCGGATATGCGAGAATATAAAAAAGGGGGGTAGGTCAAGTGGATGTTTGAGGAAAGAAGTTCAAGTTGAAAGAGTCGATAAAGAATTTTTGAGATAACTAAGAGGATTCTTCTGGATCAGTTTCTCCATCTGCTAATTCAAGGCCTCCGCTTGGATCAACTTGGGAGGCGTCGGTGAGGGCTCCTGTTAATGCTGGATTTGGTTCGTTCGTTAATTCTAATCCGCCTATTCTATCTCCTAAAAGAGCTCTTAGCTGCCCCTGTATTACAATTTGGATTAATTCTATTTGGTCTGTAATTTCTTGTATTTCTTGTTTTAATAATTTTCTGTCCATTCTTAGGCCTCCTTGTTCTGCGCTGGCCGTTTGAAATGTTTCTAAGTTTGCCGTTGCGTCATTTTCTTTGATTTTGAAGGGCACAATGAATGCTGTTAAAACAATGGTGGCCCCCAATATTAAATAATATATGCCTTTCATTTCGTCTGGAACGTTTTTAAGCAAATTTAATTTTCGGGTTAAAATCTCTAGTAGGAGGAATATTGTTGGTATGCCTATCACTGCCATGATCCATGGTTGTTCTTTCAAGAGAGTATCGATGAACTGTGCTCTGACACGTTTTGTTATTGTTGATAGCTCTCCTTCTTCTGTTTCTAATTCTTCTAATTTTCCTTTAAGTTGCTCTAGTGTTGTGAGTTTTGATCTTTTCAATTTATCCAGCTGCATAGGCCCCATGAATTTTAATGCGGCTGGATCGAACTTATCTTCTCCATCAAGCATTTTTGCTACTATTTCTCGCATTGATTCTGACATTGGCATTGAGATCATTTCCCCAAGGGCTTCAGCTGTTTGTGGAACTGCCTCAGGGACAATTGTTTGCTGAGCTTCTTGTCCTGTAGTAGTCGCCTGAGAAGTTGGTGCCGCCGTTTTTAAACTCTCATCTCTTTCAACTTCTGAAGCTTTATGTGTTGGTTGTTTTAGTCTTTGCATATGATTTTTTTTGCCCTGCCTTTGCATAAGGTTGAATTATGTATGCGTCAAGTCGTTATGTCAAGCCGGTGCCATAAGTTTAATTCAGTCGACAGTAGAAGGGTTTTGAGATTATGAATTAATATATTGTTTCCCTCCAGCTTTCTTTTCATTGTTATTTTCGGTTTTTATGCTGTCTATATTTTTCATCAACCAAATGTGCTAAATTATGATGTTCGGAACAGAGTGGGGCTAGGAATTTGGGGTTGTGGCTTTGGCTTAGTGAAAATCTTGCGGTGTGGTGAATTGTGGTGGCGTCTTTGTGGCAATGTTTGATTGAGCATTTATTCCCGTGTTCTTTTTTGAGATGTTTTTTTATCTTTACTGATACGTGTTTAGAAGGAAGTTTGCCTTCTTTTATTCTAGATTCCTCTTTTTCGAGAATTTCTTTTGCCAAATCTTCTTTCTCAGTTTCAATCTCCTCTTTTCGTTTTTCTAAAGCATTTTTTAGGATTTCGTTGATATTTATTCCTTTGTCTTGTAGTTCAAGCAGTTTTTGATAAATATTTTCATCTAATTGTAATCCTAGGGCATTTATTTTTTGGACTTCTTTAATTTTGAATAAAGTGCTCATGTGAGCACTTTCGGGACGTTTTTTTGGCTCAAATAAGCCGTTCTGATCTTGGAGTTTTCTCTCATATTTAAAATCTCGGACATATGTTTCGAGGGTTCGGCATGGTAGATTCTTCACTTTATTTATTAGATCTTTTTCTTTTTCTAAATCCAAAATCGGGGCGATTTTAATCAGCTTGTTTACACTGGTTTCTCCGTTTATGAGTATCGATTTTAGTTGTGGTTTTTCTTCTAATTTTTTCTCAAGTTGAATTACTCGTTGAACTTGTTTTTTGCTTACTCCTCCGAGTTTTGCGGCGTATTCGTATATTGAAAAGAAGCCATGTTTTTCGTATAGTCCGCGAGTTTGTATTTCTGGTAAAAGTCCTACGAATTTTCTACGCCAAGCTTTGGCTTGTAGGCCGTATTTTTTGGATAGTTCGTAGATTTCTTTGTCGGAAAGGCGTTTGATATTTAGGATTTTTTTAGCCATAGGAGAGGGGTTTAAGATTAATTTGTTATTGGAGTTTAAAATTTCATATTTATACGTCAGGGGTGAGGAGATTGAGAGGTGGATTGTTTAACTTGAGAAGTGTCTAATTTTAGCATGTGTAAGCCGAAACCCCAATGGTGAGCAAGGTAAAAAGAGTGGTTTTTCGCATGGTTTGTGGTATAGCGAAACGTGGATTTAACGGCTAGTGAAAGCCAAAAACAGGGGTTGTGAGCAGGTGGGAAAGTGGCATTGTAATAGATGCGTGTGCTGATTGATGAGTGATGGGAAAACGGCTAGTATAAAGTGATCTTTGAGATACAGAGGGAATATTTAGATGCCTAGATTAGGTAGTGACTTAGGTTGTGGAGCCTTATATATTTTGGTAGACTCCCCGTGTTTTGGATGATGTTTTTAAAGTAGTATTAATTTTGAATAATATGATTAAAAATTCTTTTTGTAGGGTTCTCAAAAAATCGTTTGTTGGGGTTTTGGTGGCAGTGTTTTTCTTGGGAATTTGCAATATCGCTTTTGCTGCTGATGAAGGGGAGGGGGTCACTCCTGCTCCACAGATTGAAATCCAGATTGATTCTGTTGATGAGGTGGCTGTTAGTAGGAAACTGATTTTGGATGCAACGGGTTCTGTTCCGCAATCAGAGTTGAATAATTTTGTATTTGAGTGGGATTTTGGGGATGGGAAGCATGAGTTTGGGGCTGAGGTGGCCCACAATTATGCTACACCTGGAGATTATGTGGTGAGTTTGAGTATAGATGGCAAAGGGCAGAGTGCTGAGATTGAGAAGAATATTTTTGTTTATAATAACAATATCTTGCTTGTGAGTGATCAGAGTGTGGACTTCGAGATGATTGAAGGATTTATGAATGCAGCCAGGGAGCAAAATACTGTTGTGAGTAATTTTCATTCTGTTGGTGGGGTTTCCGAGTTTCTTGTGGAAGAAGAATTGCTTCAGGATTTGATAGATGGGCAGCGGCAGATAAAGGATGCGGATATTATTATGTTTTGGACTGAAGGATCGCTTGGGGCGACATTGCTTTCTGAGCTCCGCAATGCTTTGCCGTCTAACCTTATTGATTTCTCAAATAAAGATATTATGTTTATTACTGAAGGAAATCTTTCTGGTCTTGAAAATATTGCTCAAGGTACTTTTGATAGTGTTGAGCCAAATCGAATTATTATTACTCATTCCGAGGCGCGATTCCCTCTGCTCAAATCTCTAGATGTAGATGCTGAAGATGCAGCGGAGTTCATAGAAATATTGAAATCACGAGGAATTGGATTTGGAATTATAAGTAGTCCTACCAAGTTTAAGGTTCATCGTTTCATGTCGTATTTTATCAATTATATGATCAATCATGGAGTTCCTAGTAATACGGTTCGTTTGGTACTTGTACTCTCTGTGATTGTGACTGTGGTTTCGTTTATGAAGCAGGTAATTGGACTTGATACGTTGGGGGTTTATACCCCGTCTATGCTTGCAATTTCTTTTATTGCCTTGGATGTGTGGTTTGGGCTTTTTATATTACTTGCAATACTGCTTATTTCTCTGATTACCAGGCGGTTTATTAAGCGTTATAGGATGATGTATATTCCGCGTATGAGTTTTGTGATGATCGTTGTAAGTCTTCTGATTTTAGTTCTTCTTATGCTTGGTACGTTTTTCAATGTTACGCAGATAATTGCGATTTCGATTTTCCCAATGTTTCTTTTGATCAGTGTGGTTGAAAGATGTATTAGTCTTGTTGGAGACAAGGGCTTGAAAACCGCTTCAGGGATTATGGTTGAGGTTATAATAGTGTCATTAATTGCTTATTTAGTTGCTGATAGCGCTTATGTTCGTACAATGGTACTTGCTTATCCTGAAATTGTATTTGCACTCCTAGTGGTGAATGTATTCCTGGGAAGATGGAAAGGTCTTCGAATTGTTGAATATGTGCGATTTAGAGAGGTGTTTAGTCATTATGCGGAAGAAGAATGATTACAAAAAAGTGTAAAATTACTGGTGCTTCATTTACGGTTTCTGACAAAGAGATTGAAACCTGTGAAGTTTTGGGAATTCCGCTGCCTGATATAGGTCCGATTGAAAGAATCCGACAGACGATGAGTGCTCGCAATGAATGGAAACTTTATCATCGTAAATGTGATGCTACTGGAGAGCGTATTTTGAGTGCATATCATGAGGATAGTTCTTATACAGTTTATAAAAATGAGATTTGGTGGGGGGATAGTTGGGAAGGGACTGATTATGGACGAGATTTTGATTTTGACAGGCCATTTTTTGAGCAATTTATAGAATTGCAGCAAGTCGCACCACGTGAAGGTACATCTATCTTCAATTGTGAAAATTGTGATTATAATAGCCATGCCAGAACTTCTCGGAACTCCTATTTAAGTGCCTTGATGGTGAATTCAGAAGATGTTTATTATTCGTATTGGACTCCTGGTAGCAAGGATATTTTTGATTCTGCATATTCACATGATAGTGAGCTTTTTTATTGGTGCACTCATGTTGAAAACAGTTATGGCTGTGTATGCCTTGAAGAATCTGGCAATTGTCATGATTGTTGTTTTTCTTTCCAACTGAGGGGGTGTAAAAATTGTCTTTTCTGTAGCAATTTAGTTAATAAGGAATATCATATTTTCAATAAACCATGCAGTGAGAAGGAATTTGAAGAGATGAAATTTTATTATTTAAATGGTTCTTATGAGAGGTGGCAGGAGGCTTATCAGCGTTATATTGATATGAGAAAAAGTGCTTTGCATCGTGGAACTCGGAATTTGAGAAGTGAAAATGTAGTAGGGCAGCATTTATTTGATTGTAAGAATTGTTTTAATTCCTATGAATCCTATGGTGGGTGTGAAGATTGTGAGCATTGCGTTTCCCTCGGGGACTCTAAAGATGTTTATAGCGGTTACTCTGTAGGGTGGCCGGCTGCTGAAGTGGTTCATACTTCTTCGACTGTTCGTGGTTGTACGAATGTGGCTTATTCGATGCATGTGTGGTTTTGTAATAATATTCGATATTGCGATGGATGCGTGAATTGTGAGCACTGTTTTGGATGTGTGAGTTTGCACAGGAAGAAATATTGTATTTTGAATAAGCAATACTCCGAACAGGAGTATTTTGAGATACTTCCGAAAATTATAGAACATATGAAGAAGCCGATACAGGGGGAAAGTCCCTCCAAGGCGGGGCCGGAATATGGTTTGTTTTTTCCGCCAGAGGCGATTCCGTTCGCTTACAATGAGACTTGTGCACAGGATTTCTTGCCATTAGCTGAGGTTGAGGCAACTTCTAGAGGGCTCAGGTGGCTTCCAAGAGATGGGAAAGAGTACAAGCCTGCTACTATCACAAATATTCCGGATAATGTGAATGATATTGATGAAAGTATCTGTAATGAGGTTTTAGCTTGTTCTGATACGGGAAAAAATTATCGAATTATCAAGAAGGAGCTGGCTTTTTATAAAAAAATGGGAATCCCGCTGCCGCGACAATGTCCAGAGAGACGGCATCAAATGCGTTTTTCATTAATTAATCATCAGCCTTATCTTTTTCGATCCGCTTGTTCGAAATGTGGAGAAGGTATGTATAGTACCTATGGTCCTGATAGGGAAGAAGCTGTATACTGCGACAAGTGTTACCTGGAAGAAGTCTATTAACTTTGGTTTAAATGAATCTTTTTAAGAGCTTTGCTCGTTTGAACAAAATAGGGGTGCTTGGGATCAATGCGAGAAATCTATCGTATATTAAGGCTTATAATTCTAGAAAAGCTGTGAAACTTGCAGATAATAAGACTAGGACAAAGCAGTTTCTATCCGCTCGAGATATCCCGGTGCCGAGGCTTTATCATGTGATAAAAGATCGTCAGGGATTAGAGAAATTTGATTTTAATGTATTGCCAGATAAATTTGTGCTTAAGCCAAACTATGGGTATGGGGGCGAAGGAATTATCGTAATTAAAGGAAAAAATGATAAAGGTTTCAAAACAGCTTCTGGGAAAACAATAAGAATTGATACACTTCGATCACATATTGAAGATATTATAGATGGGCGATTTTCCCTTTCGAATCAGAGAGATACAGCCTTTTTTGAGCAGTTGATTGAATGTGAGGAATCTATAGCGGAATTTGCTTATAAGGGGTTGCCGGATATCCGTATAGTTGTGCATAATCTGATTCCTGTCATGGCTATGCTACGCCTTCCGACCAAAGCGTCCGATGGAAAGGCGAATCTGCACCTTGGTGCGATTGGAGTGGGAATTGATATTGCCACGGGGTATGCCACTCATATCATGCATCATAATAGGATTATTGATGAGGTGCCGGGTAGGGGAGATATCCGAAATTTGAAAATCCCATATTGGGATGAAATGCTGCTTATTGCTTCTAGAATTCAATTGATTACAAATATTGGTTATCTTGCCGTGGATCTGGTTGTAGATAAAAATACTGGGCCCGTACTGCTCGAGATGAATGCTAGAGCTGGGCTTGCTGTGCAGATTGCCAATCTTGCGCCTCTAAAACGTAGGCTTGAGCGTATCAAAGGTATCAAAGTGTTAAACCCTGGAAAGGGAGTTCGCGTTGCTCAGGATATGTTTGGTAATAAGCTTGATAAGGAGATAAAGAGTATTTCTGGGAAAGAGGTGATTGGTGTGGAAGAAGAGGTGGCGTTGTTTTTGCCAGATGGAGGTTCTTCGAAGTTAAAAGCTCGTATAAATACGGCACTTGATTCCACGATTATTGATAAATCTTATGCAGACTTTTTCAAAGTAGAAGAGGGGGTTTCTGGAGATGTTGAAAAAGTTCGTATAAAATTTTCGCTTTCTGAGAAACGAATTCAAACCTTGGCTGTTGTGGAAGACCTTTCAGACAAAGAGCATAAAATGATTGTTGGTAGGAAGGATGTTGCAAATCATTTCTTGGTTGACCCTTCTAAGAAGGGGGTTGTTAAGCTTCCTGATACAGAGGGAGGGGGTTCTAAGAAAAAAAAGATCAACGTAATAGGAGAAGGGAAATCGAAGGTGAATTTTGCAGAAATAGATAAAGCTGTGAATGCGCTTGATAGTAAGATCAAGTTACTTTATCACCTGAAGCCTTTGAACCTTAATGAAGAGCGCGATAAATTCTTTGAAGACAGTAAATACAATCCTCAATTTGTTTATCCAGATTTAAAATTTGATATTCATGAAATGAAGAAGGATTTGAAGGAGATTATAGTAGATGACTCACCTTATGGGAGACTTTTTAGGGAGAAAAAAGAAGAAATTTTGAAAAAAGTAAATTTGCTTGAAAAGCGTGGGACATCTGATTTCATGCAGTGTTCTAAGGAGCTTTATGGTTATCCAGATGAAGGGATCCAAGCGGGTGCAAAGGAGGAGTTTGAAGATCTTATTAAAGATCAGAAAGAAAAGGGACACGCTGACGCGTGTCTGGATGATGAGAGTAGTGGGAATCTAACTTCAGAGATGGCAGTTAAGGCTTTTGATAAAGTTTTTAAACGCTATCATATTGCATGGAAAGCTAAGATAAAAGAAGATCTTGTTTCTAGATGTGTTGCTGGTAAGAAAAATGCTCTTTTTGTCCGCAAAGACGCGTTGTTTGATGAAGTGCGAATTAAAGCGCTTATTGCTCATGAAATTGAGACTCATATTTTATCTGCGGAAAATGGTAAAAGGCAGCCTTATGGGGTTTTTAACAGAGGGGCCGCTAATTATCTTGAAACTCAGGAGGGGCTTGCAATCTATAATACAAATACTGCACTTGAGGATGATCCAGAATTCTTTAATGTTGTGCCTCATGCAATTGTTCTTGCGACGGAAGTTGGGGCAAAGGGCAGTTTTCGAGATATCTATGATTTTGTTAAAGATCTCGGCTTCTCTGAGGAAAAGTCGTTTAGAATTGCTCTCAAGCTTAAAAGAGGACTTGAAGATACCAGTCAGCCGGGGGTGTTTACGAAAGATTATATCTACTACAAAGGATACAAAGATATTCAAAAATTCGTTGGTGATGGTGGAGACCTAAAAGATCTTTATATGGGGAAGATCAGTGTGCATGATGTTGATTGGATCAAAAAACTCCCAGGATTGAAAAAGCCAAAGTATTTGCCTAAGTTTATAAAGGCTTAAGACAGTCTTCGTTTTACGACCATCATACTCATATCATCGTCTTGTATATGCCCTTCAAGGAAGCCGCTAAAGTGTGTGGAAATTTGATCGAATATCATTGAACTTTCTGGAAGGTTTCCAAACTTTTCTGCTGCGAGGCTGAGTCCTTTGAGGCCATATAGTTCTCCTGCAGCGTTCTCTCCTTCTGTTATTCCATCCGAATAAACTATAAGCACATCTCCTGGTTCAAAAGGGAGCTCTTTTTCTTCGAGCATTGCAGAGTTGTCGGGGACCATTCCTAGGGCAATTCCTCCTGCTGGAAATGATTCGCATTTATGAGTACTTTGGCGATAGATCAGGATATGCTCATGTCCGGCTCCGGTGTAATACAATGTCTTTGTTTTTTTGTTCCATCTGAACATAACCATTGTCATAAACATAGCAGTATTTAACTTTGGTTTCAGGTATTTGTTTGTATTTATGAGTACGTCTTTTGTATTCATGTTTTTGTCTATGAATGTATCGAGTAGGGTGTCGACCATGATCATTACGAGTCCCGCTGGAACTCCGTGTCCGGTCACATCTCCAAGATAGAAGAAAAGATTATCTTCTGTTTCCATAAAATCAAAACAGTCACCACCGATTTCCTCTGCAGGTTTTGTTTTTGCGACTACATCTAATTCCTTGCTGCTTGGAGCGGTTTGCGGGATTAGATTTTGTTGAATTTGGCGAGCTACATTGAGTTCTTTGGATATTCTCTTGTGTTCGTTTAAGTCTGTAGAAATTCTTTCTAAATTTTGGGTTATTTCATTGAAGAAGTGCCCGATTACTCCAATCTCATCTACTCGATGAGTGAGTATTCTCCGATACCTTTTACCTGTTAAAAGGGCTTTCATTTCATGCAGGGTCTTTTTTAGAGGTGCTATAAAGTGAAAGTACATGAAGAGTAAATACAGAATTGAAATACTCCCAACGAGCGTCAATGATAGCCATAATTCTTGTCCTGTTGATGTGAGTAAAGGGACTCCTATACCGGTTATTACCGCTACGTGGAGTAGTGCTTTTATGCTGAGGCTATTTTTTATTTTGTATAGTTTCATTTTTACGTAGTTGCTGAAGCTTGGTTTTCGTAACGGTAGACATGTTTTCGAACCGAGGCTTCAATTATTTCTGATACTTTCAAAACTTCGCGGTCTTTTTCTATAAGTGAGTATAGATGCTTTAACGTTTTCAAGGCTTCTACAGTGAATTCCTCTAATACTTTTTCATTGTTTTTTAAGAATATTTCATGGATCTCTCTGCTTACTTGTTTGTTAATTTCAAATTCTACTGCTTTCTTGAATTTTGCTGAAACGTTATCTCCATGCATATATTTCTTGATACGTTTGTAACTGTGCTTACTTGATAGTAGTAGTTCGACGAATGGCTTAATGGCATTATGATCTTGTAGTTGTATGAGAGTTTTTAGAGCGGCTTCTTTTACAGCTATTTTTTTTGAAGAGCTTAATTTTTTCACATATTCTTCGAATTGGTGTAGCCCTATCGTTCCTATTGTTTTTAGCGCATATATATTTTCTCCTTGTTTTTTTGAACGGAGTAATGTTTTCAAGTCTTCTATAATTCTGTTTCTGTACTCCTCCCGGTATTTTCCGTACTGCCATAGTGATTCCATAGCTGCGCATTGAAGTCCCACGTTCTTGGAATCGAGGAATGGTTCTATGAATTTAATTGAGCTCAAGTCATGGAAATGCCCGATCACTCCGATACAATCTCTTTTTAATTCAGTTGGAGCTGTCTCAAGTAATTCTACTAAATATTCGACTACATCGTGTCTGTTTATTCGTGCCATAATTTTTATTATTGCTTCTTTGGTTTCAATAGGAGAGGATTTTTCGAATAATCTTTTGAGTGATTTCGCCATACTAAACCTTGCAAATGCATTTCGGAAAAAATGTTTATCGATATTGTCATATTGGAGTAATGCGTTTACTGCTGCTAATTGTACGTCTTTACTGGGGTTTTCTAAGTATTTGATGATAGTTGGGATTGCTCGTTTCTTTTTGAGTCTACCCAATGCCTCCAGTATTTTGATTTTCACGATGTTTTTTTCTAGCGGGCTATCTAGGGCTTTTATGAGTATGTGTATATTTCCCGTATGTCCGTTTTGGCTTAGGATCTCGATCGAATTGAGTTTATCAGCTGTATTATCTACTAAATGAAGAGCTTCGCTGCTTACTGCAGTATATTCTTTTTGAAGGTTGTAAATGACGTATGCCATAACGACCGCCATTGATATCATTGCAATGTTAATTCCGAGTGTGATATTCGCTTCGCTAAGTAGATATTGAAATAGAAATATTAGAATTGTTCCAATTACAGCTCCTATAGGAGTGATGATCCCCTCCATGAATTCTTTGATTTCTTCTCGAACTTCCTCTTTTAGTGAATAGTAACTTGAGAGGTATGACGTTTGAAATATTGAGCGTGTCATTTCAAATCCAGTTTTTGCGACCATTGCAGTTGAGATGTTAAATTTCAGTGTCATTAGTGTGAAATTAGCTAACATCAAAATCGGGTGTACAAGTAAACTTTGCACTACTCCTAGGCTTTTTACTACTTTACTCGCTACGAATAACTGTGTTGCTAAGGCGAAAAGACTAATTATCATTTGGAATAGTCCAAGAGTGTGAGCTAACTGTTTTTCTAAAGTTGCCTCTGAGGGTTTGTTAGTTGTGAGGGTGCGTACGGTATATGTATCTGGCTGTAGTCCAAGTGATGCTAATTCAATAGAATGATCTCCGAGGCGGATTATTTCTGGAGCTCGAGTTTCTTGTACTATGGTTGATTCGTGTGCATTGTATACTTTTTGTTGAACGGCTTTTGTGTATTGAAATTCTACTAAGTTAAATATTACAAATTGACATAGTATTACTACGACTATTGCTTGTAGGAAGCTTGTCTTTTTAATCTCTGCCCATCCTTCTTCTATACGTTGGAGTTTACTGATATCTCGGAGTCTTCCTTGTTTTTTTAAATTTAGATTTGGGAGATCGTTATGTGCAGTTTTGCTGAATGCGCTGAGGGTTGGGATAATGGCGAGTGATATGATTATCAAGATGTATAGAAATTTATATGGGGCTATAAAGCTTCCGGCGGTTGCTAGGAGTAGCCCTGCAAATATACCACCGATCGTTTCGGCTGTTTCAATCAATGGGAATGCGCTTTCACTTTCAATTGGAGTGAACATATCCTCTACAAATAGTTGAATCAATATATTTACTTGACCGAGGAATAAGCTAATCCCGATTACACTTGTTATTAGAAATCCTATTTCACTTATGGGTAATATGAAAGTTGTGGCTGCAAATATCAGTACGGCGGCTAGAACTAAGGTAGTTATTATGAGTATTTCCTTTCGTATAAATCTTATTAATTCTGAGAAAATCATCGTTCCGCACATCATCAAAATAGCGTTTCCTACAAATAGAAATGGTAGTGATTCGATGCCGATTCTGTGTACGAAAATCGCTACGATTACCGTCCATCCGAGCATAAAACTAAATCTACAAAAGAAACTTACCAGCCATGACACTGAAATTCTTGACCATTGACCGTCATCTATTTGAAACCAATTTAGTGGGCAGAGGCGTCTTAACATTTGGTGTTTTCTTTGTATGCAATTATCTATATATTGTACCAGAAAAATGGCTTCACTAAAAGCATTAAATAGAATTTAAATTGACAAAAGGACTCTTATATAAAAGTACATTTATTCTCGGGTTATCGTTTCTCGTGAGCCGACTTCTTGGTTTGACCCGTGATCATTTACTTGCTCGGATGTTTGGAGTAGGGGGCGAAGGTTTTTTTAATTTAGACGTTTATTTTGCTGCTTTTCGGTTACCAGATTTCATTTTCGCACTTCTCATAATGGGTACTGTTTCAGCCGCTTTTGTGCCGGTTTTAGCTGGATTAAAGTCAGGTACCGCTACACAGTTGGATGAAAAGGCAAACCTGTTTGTTTGTAATGTGCTGAATGTTGTTTTTGTCGCTACTTCTGTAGCTGCTGGGGTTGTCTTTATTTTTGCTCCTGCGTTACTTCGGCTTTTTGTTCCAGGATTTTCTGAAATGGATTTTGAATTAACGGTGCAAGTCACTCGCTTGATGTTGATTTCCCCATTGTTTTTTAGTTTGAGCGCCGTGCTTCAATCTACCCAAAATGCTTTTGATAAATTTAAATATTATGCGCTTGCCCCTGTACTTTATAATTTGGGAATCATTCTTGGGATTGTGTTTTTTGCGCAAGAATATGGAGTTTATGGAGTTGCTTTTGGTGTGATTCTCGGGGCCGCTTTGCACTTTTTGATCCAAATTCCTGGAGTTAGGGGACTTGGGTTTCGTTATCGATTAAAAATTTCACTCAGAGATAAGCATTTGGTCGAGATGATCCGTCTTGTAATTCCGCGAATTGTTGGAATGTCTGTGATGCAAGTGAATTTAATTTTTGATACTTTGGTTGGATCTCTTCTTGCGGTTGGTAGTATTACAGTTCTTAATTATGCTGTGAATTTGAATAGCTTGCCGATGGGTATGGTTGGAGTTTCTTTTGCAATAGCGTCTTTTGCAACTCTGTCTAATTTAGCCGTTAAGGGGAATCTTAGCGATTTTGCGGATCAATTGCGGCATACTGTTTCAGGGATTTTATTTTTCGTTATTCCATCTATTGTGGGGCTTTTTGTTTTGCGTTTTTCTGTCGTGGATTTGGTTCTTGGGAATGGAGCTTTTACGGAGTCAGATATTCTAATTACTGGAAACACTTTGGCATTTTTCCTAATTGGGCTTGTTGGTCAAAGTTTGATTCCTGCTCTTGCTAAGTCTTTTTATGCATTCAAAAACACTATAATACCCGTAGGGGTTAGTATTGTTTCTGTGACACTAAATATTGGTTTGAATTTTTATTTGGCTCTTGTAGTTGGCATGGGGGTGTATGGTATTGCGCTTGCGACGAGTATTGCAGCACTTCTCAATGTTACTTTGCTCTGCATTTTTTTGCATGTTAAGTTTTTGAAAGGAATGAGGTTTTTGCCTTTGAAAAAAATGATTTTGATTGTTTTCTCTAGTGTTGTGATGGGGGTTGGAGTTTGTTTTGTAGATAGCTCCTTATCTTCTTTTGGGCAAAGTTCGACATTTAATCAAATACTCGCTTTGAGTACGAGTATTCTTATAGGTGCTTCTTTGTATTTTATGCTCACTTGGACCTTCCGAATGTCCGAGATTAAGTCTATCGTGCGGCTTGCGCGGCGTCGTCGTTAATGGGAGAAGTAGTGTCCTCACTTTGATCCGTGGGCTCTTCAGTTGCTGTTATTTCAGCAGGCTCATCTTTTAGTATAGGGATTGACCCATTTCTAACCCCTGTATATACAAGGAGTAGAAATGCTGCAAAAACACTGGTTTTTATTAACCCAATGCCTGGTAAACATGGGGATAGGTCTGGCCTTGGGGTTCCTTCTCTTCTTATTTCTGAGCCGATTACGCTTTTTGCCATTGGATTTTATTAGCTTTTAAATCTTCCTCTAGAAAAATGGGTAGCAGGAAGAGGTGCTATTATAGCATTTGGGCGAGAAATGTCAAATTATTACAGCGAAATCGTTGGTAAATCCGTGTCTAAACTGGCGATTTCCGACTTAAATAAGGTCTTTTCGTCGATTAGATTTTCTTTAAAAAAACTTTGAATTACTTCGTATCCTCCTTCTACTAATATTGAAAATATGCCTTCTTGAAAGAGTAAGTGAAGTAGGGATTTCAGGTCTATCTGTCCGTTTTTATTTTCTTTGCAAAGTAGAATTCTTGTGTTTTTTGGTAATTGAATTGAGGATTCTTTTGTTATAGCTATCAAATTCTCGCCTTTTTCAAGAAAAATATTTAGGTGTTTGAAATTTTCTTCTGTGAGGAGTGAAGCTTTGGAATCAAGTATTATTCGGATTGGATTTTTGCCTTCAGGAAGCCTGCAAGTCAGTTTGGGGTTGTCTATTTGTATTGTATTTCTGCCAACCAAAATCCCATCGTATTGATTTCTGAGTTCGTGTACTTGCTTGTCTTCTTCTTCGGTTGTGAGTTTGGTGCGAGTGCCTTTTTGGACTGTTAATTTATTGTCGGTAGTTAGGGCGACTTTTAGATGGACGTAGGGGAGGGCGGTTGTGATGTTTTTTATGAAAATTTTGTTCAATTCTTCAGCTTCAAGTAGGTCGATTAATTCAACTTCTATATTAGCTTCTTTTAGCTTTCTTATCCCACTTCCTGACACTTTTGGATTGGGATCTTTCATGGCTATTACCACTTTTTTTATGCCATGTTTTATTATCAAATCAGTGCATGGAGGGGTTTTTCCATGGTGGCAACAAGGTTCTAAATTTATGTATAAAGTTGATTTTGAAATTAAGTCTGAATGGCCATTTTCAATAGCGTCATTTATGGCTCCAACTTCTGCATGAGGCTTTCTAAAAGCGGCGTGATAGCCTTCTCCAATTATTTTCCCATCGTGCATCAAAATAGCTCCTACCATCGGATTTGGAGCAACGTTTCCTTGGCCTTTTTTAGCTAAAATGAGGCATTTTTCTAAAAAATTGATCATACCATGTCTAATAAATGTCCTAATTTATCCTTTTTACCTTTGAGATAATCTTTGTTTTTTTCGTTTGGTGCACTTTCGATCTGTACTCTTTTTGTAACCTCTAGATTGTATCCTTCGAGCCCTACAATTTTCTTTGGATTGTTTGTCATCAAGTGGATAGTAGTGAGTCCTAAATCATTCAAAATCTGTGCTCCAATACCATATTCTCGGAGGTCATCTTTGAATCCAAGTATCTGATTTGCTTCGACTGTGTCGTATCCTTCGTCTTGTAATTTGTATGCTTTTAATTTGTTTAAAAGTCCGATCCCGCGGCCCTCTTGGCGCATATATAGAAGTACTCCTTGGCCTTTTTCGTTTATCATTTTTAGAGCTGCGTTTAGTTGTGCGTTACAATCACATCTCATCGAGTGAAAAACGTCTCCGGTGAGGCATTCAGAATGTACCCTTACGAGCACATCTTTGGCATTCTCAACATTTCCTTTTATGAGTGCGAGATGCTCCCTGTTATTTATCAAATTAGAATATCCAATCAATGTAAATTCTCCATAAGTGTGAGTAGGGAATGGCACTTCTACTTCACGTTTTACGAGTTTCTCTTTGTGATGGCGGTACTCAATTAAATCCTTGATGCTAATGATTTTAAGAGTATGTTCTAGGGCAAATTCTTCTAAATCTGGCAATCGAGCCATCTCGCCATCTTCTTTTATAATTTCGCAGAGAACTCCAGCCTCTTGGAATCCTGTCAATCTGGATAGATCAGTTGCAGCTTCTGTGTGTCCTGCGCGTACCAAAACTCCTCCAGATTTGGCCACTATAGGGAAGACATGTCCTGGGCGTCCAAAGTCAGAGGGTAGGGTGGCTTCTGAGGTTAAGGCGAGTATGGTTTTTGCCCTATCTTTAGCAGAAATCCCAGTGGTGGTTCCTTTTTTTAAATCAATTGAAACTGTGAAATTTGTATGTTTTTTGTCGGTATTTTCACTTACCATCGGGTGAAGTGCCAATCTATCTGCCATCTCTTGGCTAAGCGGTGCACAAATAAGCCCTTTCCCATAGGTAGACATAAAATTCACTGCTTCTGCCGTGATACTTTCGGCAGGCATTACAAGATCCCCTTCATTTTCGCGATCTTCATCATCCACGACAATTATCATTTTGCCGTTTTTCAGATCTTTCAAAGCCTCTTCAATAGTGTGCATTTGGAATTTTTTATCGTTTTCTTGCGTGGAGAAAGTACTCTTTTCTGTATTTTTTTCAAGGGATTGTGGATTTTTTCAAAACAAAAGTTGACAGATTCCTGTCGAAGTGGTATAAAATAGTTGAATTTCATTTTTTAACCCAAAAAATTATGGGAGCACCAGAGATTTGCGAAGGACTAGATGATTGTCCTGAAGTTGATACAGAACAAGTTTATCCTATCGATGAGGAAGAAGGTACTGAGACTTGTGATGGTATTGATGAGCCCAATGATGATATAGATTTGTTCCCGAACTATCCTGAGATTTGTGACGGTATAGATAATAATTGTGATTCTACCGACTCTAGTGGTTCAGATCATCCTGTTGATAAGGATAAGAAGGATGTTCGAAAGAAGCTTGATGGTCTTGATAAATAATACAAAAATATCTAAAAGACCCTCATTTGCTTAGAGGGTCTTTTTATTTATTCTTTTTTTGGAAGTTTAGCCTAGTGCGTAGCGAACCATTACTTCAACTTTAGCTTCTCTTAGGTACTGTGCGACGGTTTCATCTGGGTTCATCACAAATGATTGAGTGAGGAGAGCTCCTTCTTCGCGGAATTTCTTCTCTTTTCCAACCAAAATATTTCCGATGATGTTTTCTGGTTTGCCTTCGTTTTTGAGTTGTTCTGTCCAGATCTCACGTTCTTTTGCGATCAGTTCATCAGAAACTTCATCTGGAGAAATCACTTTTGGATTGTTTGCAGCAACTTGCATAGCAACTGATTTTGCTTGTTCCTCAGTTCCCCCAGAAAGTCCGATAATTACACCGATTTTCTTATTTGAATGGATGTATGTTCCAAGAACTGGAGCTTCCTGCACAGTTTGATTTGGAAGTTCAACTTTTTCTCCCATTTTGATATTTAATTCGCTGATTTCATCTGAAAGATCTAGGTCAGCCCCTTCTGCAAGAACTTTTGCAGCAAATTCATCTCCTTTCGCTATAAAGTCGTCATTTCGTGCTACGAAGTCAGTTTCACATGCTAGTTTTACCATTGCGGCTTTGTTTCCCTCCTGTGCGATTGCGATTACTCCTTGGGTTGCGTTTCTGTCAGCTCTTTCTGCACTTTTTATCTCTCCCTTTTTACGAAGGGCTTCAATAGCTGCATCGACGTCTCCGTTTGAAGCTTCGAGAGCTTTTTTACATGCCATTGTAGAGATGCCTGTTGCTTCTCTGAGTTCTTTGATTTGGTCTAGTGTTACAGTCATTTTGAATTTTTAAGTTAAAAATTATATGTTTTGGTTTGGTTGGTCATCTTTTAGATTTTCAACGGCTCTATCAACCATGTCTTGTCCAGCGTTTTGAAATGGACTTGTTGCTGCAGGAGTAGTTGGCTGAGGAGTTGGTTGAGTTGGAGCAGGCGTTGGAGTGGGGTTGATTGGTTGAGTTGGAGCAGGCGTTGGAGTGGGGTTGATTGGTTGAGTTGGAGGTTCTGTAGCAGCTACTGGAGTTCCTGGAGGAGTAGTAGGTTGTGTTGGCCCTGGAGCTTTTGGTGTATTCGCTAGGAATTTATTTAGATCAACTTTTTTTGAAAGTGCATATACAACTGGAAGTTTAAATTTCTTACCTTGAATAGCATTTACAATTCCGAGTGTATGAAGAACAAATAATGCAATCATTCCAACAAAGAAAATCAGATATGAAAGCATTGGAACTATGGCCAAGGCAACGGTTGTGAATACCAAGAATAGTATGTCTAGAGCGACCAAGATAACACCTTGCTTTGCGTGGAATTGGCAAAATTCGCTTTTTCCTTTGCTGACGATAGTTGCAAGTACAGCGATTGTGAAATAGCTCAGAGCTCCAAATATAAGCTCGTCAGTTGGGAGCTTCGCTTTTTGAGCTGCTGTCGTTGCCGCCGCTTGTCCATCTGCGATTGTTGTTTGGGTAGGCTCTGGAGTAGTAGTTTCTGGATTTTGCGAAACTTGTTGCTCATTTTGAGCTTCTGTAGGGATTCCTTCTTCCATAGTTTTTTTGGTTTAGAAAGTAATTACTCCGCTTTTTCGGCTTTTTCAGCCTTTTCAGCCATTTCAGCTTTTTCTTTTTCTTCTTTTTCGGCTTTTGCTTTACCTCCTTTACGACCTTTCACAACAGCTTCTTCGAATTTCCCAATTAAATATTGTAGTGATTTGATAGCATCGTCATTTCCTGGGACTGGATATGTAACAAGCCCAGGATCTGCATTTGTATCAACGATTGCAACGCTTGGAATACCAAGTTTTTTTGCCTCTGTCAGTGCAATTACATCACGTCTTGCATCTGCGACAATGACCACTTTTGGCTTGCCTTTCAGTTCCTCTACACCTCCAAATGCATCTTCAAGTGTGTTAATCTCTTTTATCATCTGTCCCTTCTCTTTTTTTGTGTATTTTTCGAAATCAGTTTCTTCTCGTTCTTTCTTGAGGTCTTTTAGACGTTTGATTCGTAGCTTGATAGTTGAGAAATTAGTTAAACATCCAGGCACCCATTTCTTGATGATATAGAAGGCTCCGCATTCTTTTGCAGCTTTTTTGATTATTTCAAAGCTCTGCGGTTTTGTTCCTACAAAAAGCATAGTTGCTCCTTCCGAAGCCATAGTAGTTAGAAACTTCATTGCTTCCTCGAGTTTTTCTGCGGTGCTGCTTAGATCAATAATATGTACGCCACCTCTGTTAGCGTATATAAATGGTTTCATGCGAGGATTCCATTTTGAGCTTTTGTGTCCAAAATGAACCGCATTGTCGAGCATTTCCTTAAGAGTTTTTTCAGTTGTTGCCATAATCCCTTGGGGTTAAAATCTTAGTTTCTCAACTCCTGTTTAGGCCACGCCGTAGCGAGGAGGAATGCAGGATCCAAACCAAGACTGAATTAATGATGCTGTCACACTTGGACAGCGCTCGGCATTTTAACATTTTTTCGTAGGATATCAAGTTGAATTATGGCTTTTGAATGCGTTACTCTTCCTCTTGAAATCATTAATTTTAATTTTATGGCAGGATCGTTGCAAGATCTGCGTGCGCAGATTGAAGAAATTGATAAAGGTATCATCAAACTTTTTTCGAAAAGACATGAGTTTGTGAGAAAAATTGGAGAGGTGAAACAGGGCATGGATTTACCTGTTGGTAACCAAGAATTTGAGAATCAGAAGTTGGAAAATTACACTCAAGTTGCGGCCGCAAGAGGCTTGAGCGCTGACTTTATTCAAAATATTTTTGAAGAAGTTTTCTGGGAAGCTCGAAGAGTTCAGGAAGAGATGACCAAGGAGGGATAGGGAGAGTCTTTGTTTTCAGTAGATTTACTCTTCTAATCTTCGCCTTTTTTTGGTATAATCTTAAGAAATATAAATAGTTTATATGGAGCCAAGTGCTAACATTTACGAAGATGCTGCGCGTGCTATGGATGGTACGCTTGCAGTTGATATGCCAGTGGGGGCTGCGGTGCAGCCAGTATCTCAGGCAGAAGTTGCTGCTAATTCAAATGAAACACGGATTACGATTATTCTTCCTACAACGGCATATTTTATGTCTGGAGTGAGAGATTTCACAATGAGTATTGTGAAAAATATGACCGGTTTCCCTGAAAAATGGGCATATCGTTTCCAATCGATTGTGGACGAGCTTTGTAATAATGCTATTGAGCATGGTTCTCAGCCTGGGCAGGAAGTGAAAGTTACTTTTATCAGTCGTGCCGGAGAGAGTATTTTTGTTTCAGTAGAAGATAGTGGGACTGGGCCGACTCAAGTTACAACCGATGATATGAATGCAATTGTTAGGGAACGGCAGGCCGCCTTTGCCGCTAACAGTTACACTGGTATTCGTGGTCGTGGGCTTGCTCAAATTGTTTCACAATGGACGGATGAGTTGAAATTTGATAATGTTGATGGAGGTGGGTTGAAAGTTTCTGTATTGAAGAGACTGGATCCATCTGAGCTCGAAGGACTGACCGATTCAAATACTTTAAAAATTAATTAATTCCCTTAGAAATGACATTTGTAGATATAAAAATCAGTGATTTGGTCTCACAGACCGAGATGCCAGCAAAGCTTGTGAAAATTAAAGGTCAGTTGGATGAGTCTAATGTAGACGAGAATGCAAAGAAAATTTATGAAGTTGTGGAGGCGGCTCCAAATGGTTTGAATTTGGTATTTGATTTTAGTGGTCTTGAATACATGAATTCTAAATCAATCGGATATTTGACCGATTGGTATGGGAAGTTGAATGCTGTAGGTGGGAAAATACTTATTGCTGCCGCTCGTGATAACATCGTGGATATTCTTCAAGTTGTAGGGCTTACTCAACTAATCCCATGCGTTGGGAGCGTAGATGAGGCGAAGTTGCAGGTTTAAAGAATTTGTAAAACGCAGTATTGACATCGGGGCCTGTTTATTGTAAGGTTCTAATCTTGTAATTAGAATTAACTTCAAAAATCATGAATGCAGTTACGAGAGATAGAGAAATTGGATTTGTATTTCCTGACTTAGATCAGGGGCCGACAGTGCCAGGGCGGGAGCAATCGGATGATTTGTACAATTGTTTGTTTACTGTTAGGGCTTTGGATCCACAGGTTTTTGATGGGCTTTATACAGATGTTGCTTTTGCTGTACGAGATAGAATTCATGGGACGGAAGAATTGACCAGAAGAGGGATTGGATATTAGTTTTTTAGTTTCATTTGTAGAAACTTGAAACGTTTGGTACATTTTGCGGGTGTAGATTTTTGTGAAATTCTATGTCTAAGCAGAGTGAAAAATTACGTGGCAAAAAAGTGGCTATTGTTTGTGATTGGCTTACGAACTACGCGGGAGCGGAGCGGGTTATTTCTGCAATAAGTGAGATTTTCCCTGAAGCCCCGATATATACAAGTGTTTATAATGAAGAGAAAATGCGAGAGTTTAAAGATAGGGAGGTTAGACAGTCTTTTATTGGTAAATTGCCTTTTGCGAAAAAGAAACATCAACTTTATATAAGTTTGATGCCATATGCGTTTGAAGGGATGAATTTGGATGAATATGATATTGTAATTTCTTCAAGCCATGCCTGTGCCAAGGGAATTATTACTTCGCCGTCAACTATTCATGTGTGCTACTGTCATTCGCCGATGCGGTATGTTTGGGATGGCTGCCATGAATATGTGAAGAATTATGGATGGTATCGTTGGCCTTTTAAATTTTTGATCGATAGGCAGCTTTTTGGGCTTCGAAAATGGGATAGACTTGCTGCAGAGCGCGCGGATCATTTCATTGGGAATTCTAAATATGTCGCTGAGCGTATTAAGAAATATTATGGTCGAGAGGCGGATGTTATTTATCCTTCTGTGGATACGGATGAGTTTGAATTGTCTGAGAGGTCTGGGGACTATTATTTGGCAGTTGGGCGGCTTATCCCTTATAAGCGGTTTGATCTACTTGTGGATACTTTTAATAGTCTGGGATTGCCACTTTATATAGTTGGAGATGGCAAGGAATTTGCGACCTTGAAAGAGCGGGCGGCTGATAATGTGAAGTTGATGGGATTTGTGTCAGAAGGTGAGCTTAAGAATTATTATGTGGGAGCAAAGGCATTTTTATTTCCTCAAAAAGAAGATTTTGGAATTGTCCCAGTGGAAGCTATGGCTTGTGGTAAGCCAGTTATCGCTTATGGAGAAGGTGGAGCTCTGGAGACCATTGTAGATGGTAAGACAGGGGTTTTGTTTGAAGAGCAAACTGTGGAGAGCTTAAGTAAAGCGGTAAGAAAGTTTGAAAAGATGCACGATGATGAAAAATTTGATCCGAAGGTTATAAGGGCCCATGCTGAAACTTTTTCAAAAGAAAGATTTCAAGATGAGTTAAAAAAGTATTTAGAGGAATTAATTTCTTAGATTATGGTTCAAATTATTGATATTCGTGCTCTTCAGGGAGCTGGCAGATCTGGTGTTGAAGTTTATATTGAAGGTTTTTTGAAGGAGTTTTTTGACACATTCGAGCGGAGGGAGAGTGAGGAAAAGGGGAGTTCCTCTTCGGAGAGAATTATTTTCTGGGGTAACTCTTTTGGAGATACTAAATTGCCTGGATTTTTGAAAAAATATGTTTCTCTTCCAAATGTAGTCTTGGTGAAAACGCGAATACCAAACAAGATTCTGAATCTATGCTGTAGTGTGCTCCGGTGGCCGAAAATTGATAGGCTAGGGGCCCTCAAGAAGGCTGTTTCTGGTGAAAAGGGGCAAATCTGGGTTATGGATCCTAGGCCGGCTCCTGTGTCATCTAGTTTTGAAAAAAATCTTATTGTTCATGATTTGAGCTCGCTTAAATTTCCGCAGTTTTTCTCGCTCCGAGCGAGGTTGTGGTTTCGAGTTGTTCGATTGAAACGTGAACTCTTGGAAGCTCGGCGAGTTTTTGCTGTTTCTGAATTTACCGCTTCTGAAATTGGGAAGAGTTTTCCTTTTTGTAGAGAAAAGACAGAGGTTAAGTATCCAGTGGTAGATGAAAATGAAATCAAGCGAAAGTTGGCAGCTGTTACGACTGATCAGATCAAAGAGATGAAGAGAAAATATGGTATTCCGCTTGGAGATTCGCGGCTTTGGTTGTCTCTTTCAACTCTGGAGCCTAGGAAAAATATTCCAGAGGTGATTAGAAGGTTTTCTGAGGGTGAGTTTCTGGATTCTGATTATTTGATTATTGCTGGGAAAGAAAATTCAAAAATATTTAAAAAATTGGATCTTAAGGATGTTGGATCAAAGGTGATTTTTACTGGATTTATAGATGAGCAGGATAAATGGGTTTTATATAAGATGGCTTTTTCTTTTGTTTGCTTGTCGAAATACGAAGGATATGGGATCCCTGTGAAAGAAGCGCTGATCAGTGGTTTGCCACTTATTCTGAGCGATATCCCATCATTTCGTGAGATCGTGAAAGATTACCAAGATGTAACTTGGATTGAGGTTTAAAATCAAAGGCTTTAAGCGAGGCCCTTATTTGTTCTTTTTTGTGTAATCTTCCAAGAAGATACTGATCACGGTTGCAGTAGGAAGTGCGACGATAATTCCGAGTATTCCAAGAAATTGGAATCCGATTAACATTGCGAGAATGATAATTACTGGGTTTAATCCGACCGCTCTTCTCATGATGAGTGGGATCAAGACATTACCTTCGAGAATTTGCATGATAATACACCAAATTGCTACTGCAATAACCAGCCAAACCGATTGGTTTAGGGCGATTAGGGCCGCTGCTAAGAATGTAATTGTTGGCCCGATCATTGGTAAGAATTCTGCGATAGCGGCGATCATACCGAGCGTTGCCGCATAATCAACTCCCATTATGAAGAACCCGATTCCTGTTATAAGACCCATTGTTAGTGCTAGAGTTAGTTGGCCTCGTAACCAGTCACCAACTTTGTTTTTTACTTTTGTGGTTTTGGTAACTATGTATTGGCTGTATCGTGATGGGAAAAGCGAGCGTATGAATTCTTCGATATTCTCTTCTTCTATGACCATGAAAAATGTAAGAACGAGTACTATTATTACATTCACAATACCGTTAAATAGGACTGTTAAGGCCGCCCAAGTGTTACCTGCTACATTCTTTAGTTGGCTTGCTGTGTATTCTAATCCTGCTTGTAAGTTTGCGACGAGTGTATCTTGATCTATGGTCACCAGGAAGTCGTCTAGGAATGGTTTCCAATGTTTAGCGAAAGGTAGGTCTGACTTCCCATTTGAAGTTAAGTTTGCGACGAAGTCTGTAATTTTGTCCGCTAAATCTGCGACTTGCGTTCCGATCAGCGGGATTAATTGTGAGATAAATATAAATAGGAAGATAAATACAGCAAAATAGATTATGAGTACTCCGAGTGCACGTGGGATTTTTTTCTCTTGTAATTTATCGACCGCCGGATCGAGTGCTGCAGATAGAAATACTGCTACGAAGAACAGGATGAGGATTTCTTTGATAGAAGATAGGAATGTGGCCATTACATAAAGTAGGATTATGAGGAGCGTCGCCTTGGCGACGCTAGCCATTGAAAGTTCTATAATTACTCGCTCAGTTTTTTCTACTTTTGGTGGCTCTATTTTTTCGCGACGCTTTTTTTGCTCTGCTTTAGCGAGATTCTTTACTTTTTTCTTAAGCTTCTTTGTTTGATGCAGAAAATTTTTGATGTGATGCTTCATGTGAATGTTAATTATTTGTAATTTATTTGATTATTATTCCTGTCTTATTTTTCCGTTGATTCGTTCTCGCCTTTGATTTTTACTGGCTTCTCGTCTATCGGTCGCCAAGAAATCAAGGCTCGAACTTCATCAACCGCCACCACCAGTAACCGCTACTTGGACTATATTTACTATAAGCCAAGAGAGTAGGGTTATAGTAAGTCCTATCAACGCGTTTCGGATCGTTTCTTTCCCTTTTTGCTTATTGTCTGCCACTGAGCCAATCATATATTGATACGCTCCAACTATTACAAAGATTGTACAAATAAGGCCGGCAAGCCCAATTATGAGTTCTAGCACATAGCGAATCATGTATGGTGCCATAAATAAATGGAATCGACCTGATTTAATTGTACAAGCTATGACTTGATATTGTTGTTCTCGAGTATAGTCATTTTCAAATGCATTTTTAGCTGCTCTTTTGGTATTTGCTAGTTCTACTGAAGTTTTGTCCGCTCTTTTGTAAGCAGCTATAATGTTTGTGTATTGGGTGTATTCTTTGCATTTTACAGTTGCTTCGGGGAGTACAGTTCTCGGGGTGTCTGCATATACAGCCGCTGCAATTTGCAAGCTAAGGAGCACACTTAGCGTAAGTGTGGCTATAAATCTTACAAATTTTTTGCGGAAACGATTCATTTTTAATTTTTTGTTTTTGTACCGCCTAAATTTAACAAAAAAACGGTGTTAAAGTCAAAGGGGAAGTATTTAAAGTTTGCCTTGTTCAAGTAACGTGGTATAAGTCTTGCCTGAGTTTAATTTTTTTATCATGGCATTGGATTTGTCTGATATGGGTGGCACAGAAGATGAAGTTGTTGATACATTGGAAGATTCAACAAAGATTCCATTCACTGTATCTGAACGCAATGCCTTAATGGAAAGTTTGCTTCCTAGGATAAGAAAAATTGTGTCGCGTCAATTTGCTCCACAAGTCTCTATGTCTTGGCATGAGCTTCAGGATGCTGCTTTTGATGTGTTTCTTGATGTGTTGTGTTATGCAGACAAAAGAAAAATCAGCCCCGGGGGTAGAGAAGCTTTTGTTTTAACGACGACCATCTTACGTTTACGTGGTTATATTAGGAGGTTTTTTATCAAAGGGCCAGGGTTTCAAAAAAGCCAAGTGTCTTTAGGTCAGAAATTCTCAAAAGATGAAGATGATTTGACATGGGAAGAGATAGTGGCTTCTATTCAAGATACGGCTGAAGAATCCTTGATTGGCATGGGGTGTTTTGAGGTTTTGCAAAGAGGGCTTGATGCTCTTGTTGAAAAAAATGAACGTTGGGCAAGGATTGTTAGGTTATATTATTTTGAGGGGTTTTCTCCGGCGCAGATTGGCGAGGAGTATAAGATTGCGGCATCGAGCGCAACTAGGTTACGGAAAAAGGCTTTAAGATTTTTGCTGAAGTTTTTTAGGGAGCAGGCCCCTGTTTATGTCCCTAAATCTGCTGAAGCTCCTGTTTGTCTTCCTAGGTCCGCTCTTTCTGAGGAAGGTGTTCTTACTTTGCCAGATGGTAAGGAGGCAATTTGTATCGGTATATATCGTTCTAATAATCCGTATAAGGTAGTTTATCCAGAGGCTTTGAAAACCTTCATAGATGACAATAATATTTCTCCTGTCAATGTTAGAGTTAAGGGTATACCTATGGCATTTTTTTATCCGAGGGAGAAAGTTGACCGGTATTTTTCTTTTCCTGAAGTTGGGAATAATGGAGTGGCGATTTTACCTTCTGGTATAGAGGGGGTTTGTCTCTCTGTGTATGGGAAATATTTGGGTTTATCTGCTACTACTTTGAAGAGGTGGGTTAATTTCCCCCAATTGGGTTTGCAAGGGAGGACCGTAAAAAAAAATGGGCAATGGGGTGGGTTAGTGTCACTTTATGATCGTAGGAAGGTTGATGAAGTTGTTACAAGGAAAAGAAGGTTTGGAGTGATAAGGTTTTAGTTGAACACCTTACTACCTATTCTAACCATATTGGAGCCGGCTTTTATAGCTATGCGGTAATCTTGTGACATTCCCATGGATGTGATGGGGAGGTTGAATTTGTTTGAGAGGGTTTTTAGTTTTGAGAAGTTTTCAGATTGTTCTTCTTCTGTGAGATTTATGGCGAGAATTGTCATGAGGCCCTCTAATTGGATGTTTGGAAGTGATTGGGCTTTTTGGATGGCTTCTTCTAGAGAATGTGAAGTCGTGGTGAACCCATGTTTCGCAGGATCTTCGGAGATATTAACCTCTAGGAGAATGCGCTGTATCTTGTTTGTTTTTCGGGCTTCTTCATTGATTTTTTCGAGTAATTTTATAGAGTCTACGCTTTGAATCAGGTCAAAATACTTTATAACCTCTTTAACTTTGTTTGTCTGGAGGTGGCCGATGAAGTGGAAGGAGATATTTTGTTTTTTGAATTGAATGTATAAGTCTGGACAAAACCTTTCTTTGAAATCTTGTAGGCGGTTTTCTCCAATGTGTTTTGTTTCAGGGATTTGTAGTAGAGCTTCTAGAATGTCTTTTGGTTGATTTTTTGTAACGACAATAAGAGTGGCATTTGAAAGGTCTTTTAGGATTGTTTTTATTTTTTGTGCGGAATTTGACATCATCTATTGTGTTTAAAGGAGGAATTTATTAGAATTCATCCACATTTTTACTATATTTTATCTCTTTTGGAAACTCAGACTTCAGATCAATTAGTCACTGACAGTGATGTTCCGTCCCGGAATCCGCGGGTTGCGATTGTTGGTAGGCCAAATGTAGGGAAGTCGACGATATTTAATCGGTTTGTTCGTCGTAGAAAAGCTATTGAATCTCACGTGGCTGGAACGACTCGAGACCGTGTGAGTGAGCTTATGATAATTGGAGATATGCATGTTGAGCTTGTTGATACGGGTGGGCTTAATTTTGGAGAAGAAGATTTGGAAGAGGATGTGATAATGCAGGCAAAAGTGGGGATTGCTGAGGCAGATGTAATTGTGTTTGTGATTGCGGCTATTGATGAGTTAACTGTGAATGATTTTACTATTGCGCAGATCCTTCGTGAGTCGGAAAAGCCGGTTGTATTGGTTGCGAACAAGTGTGACAATCCTGATTTGATGCGACATTCTTATAATATTTACGAGCTGGGATTTGGCGATGCAGTTGCGATTTCGGCAATTCACAATCAAGGGATTGATGAGCTAAAAGCCAAAGTTGGTAAATTTTTGAAAGCAGAGGGATTTAAGTCAAAAGATAGAATTAATCGGAAAAAAAAAGATGATAGTTTACGGCTCTGTTTGATTGGTAGGCCGAATGTTGGGAAGTCCTCTTTTTTCAATTCACTTATTGGAGAGAAGCGGTCGATAGTTTCAGAGATTCCTGGGACTACGCGGGATCAGGTAGATACCCTCATTGAGCGTAATGAGAAGAAATATACTTTAATTGATACCGCTGGGATCCGGCGAAAAGGTAAAGTTGAAAGAGGTATTGAAAGTCTCTCTGTTATGCGGAGCTTGCGAGCTATCGAGAATGCAGATGTGATTTTCCTACTAATTGATTATGAAGAAGGTGTGACAAATCAAGACATGCATGTTGTGGAGGTGGCGTTGAATGCGGGGAAAGGGGTTACTATTATTGTGAATAAGTCTGATTTGATGCCAAAAGGAGATGATGCCAGGAAGACATTTTTGGATTATTTGCAGCATAAGTGCGGATTTTTAGGTTTTGCGCCGGTGATTTTCACTTCTGCGTTGACTGGGAAGAATGTTGAAAAGATATTTGAACTTGCAGATCAGATTGCGGCGGAACGGATCAAGAGGATTCCGACCGGTGAGCTGAATAGTTTTTTCAGGAGTATAATGTCCAAAAGGAGTCCACATGGGACCAAAAGTTTTAAGCCAAAGCTGCTCTATGCTACTCAGGTCGATGTAGAGCCGCCTCATTTTGTACTTTTTGTGAATCGGGCAGATGCTTTTCATTTTTCGTACAAGCGTTTTATGGAAAACCAGCTCCGTGAGAAATACGGCTTCGTCGGAACTGTTATCAAGATGGACTTTAGAGATCGCCAATAGTTTGCTCCCACCTTCTGTGTATCTCTCTCCTGCGATCTATATCGTGGAATTTTAAAATTGTTTCTGAAAGTACGGTCCCCGATAAATCCTGGAGCTCTGCGGCTTTGCCCTTAGCTCTCTTTAATTGCCAAGTTTTTAGCCGATTTTCGATCATTTCTCCAGTTCCTCCGTTTAGTAAAAACTCTATGAATTTCCCGATAATATTTTTGCCTTCTTTTATTTCTTCCGTGTTGAATTTTGGATGATGCAAATATTGAGAAACCCAGTATTTGTTACTGGCTGCGAGATCTTCTACAGCTTCGCTATTTCTCGCATACATGACGCGTAGATTCTTCAACCAATATGTAAAGTAAACATCCTCTTTGTTAGCCAGTTTGAATACATCCTCAGAGGACTTGTCTACCAAGAAACTTAAGCAAAATCGTTCCTTGATCTTCTTGCCATGTCTTCGGAGTCCGAATATTTGAGTAAGCAGTGTGATAAATGTTCGTCCTGTAAAAAGTTTTCCGCTGCTTGTCACGATAAATAGATCTATATCGCTACCTTTTTTTGCCGCGTTAAATCCGAGAGTGTTGCAAACTGCCACTAAATCTATGAATGGGCAAAGTTTAAAAATCCATGCCCAGCGCAAAGTCTTGTCGATTAATTTCTGATTGTACTGACTGCGATCCAAGGTCCCGACACCTTTCAGATGAATTTTCGCATCTTTTGAAGTTATTTGGCCCTTTTCCTTCAAGCTCTCCAAAGAATTTTGAATTGCAGATATGGTTGGCTTTTCACTGAGTGTATCTTGTCTGTACAGGTTTTCAAAAACTTCTTCTACAGTTAGGGCTTTCTCAAATGAATTGAAAAATGCAAGGGTTGCGATGATTTCCTTTTCGAGAGTTTTCATATGCGATATAGTACGTGTCGAAACTACTATACAAAAATGCCAGACAAAAAGACAAAGAAAAAGTTGGATGCTGTGAAAAAGGCCTTGCCGAGTACTCCTGGGGTTTATAAATTCCTGGGGGATGGGAAAGTTCTTTATGTTGGTAAGGCTAAAAATTTGAAGAATAGGTTGCAGACTTACTTCCGCAAGGATGATAAGAGGTCTCAGCGGATCAAGTCTTTGATGGAAAAGGCGGAGGATCTCGAATATATCGAGGTAGATTCTGAGCTCGAGGCTTTTATTCTTGAAACCAACTTAATCAAGGAGCTTAAGCCAAAGTACAATGTTCTGATGAAGGACGATAAGAATTATGCTTATATCAAAATTACGCAGGATGAAGATTTCCCGCGGGTTTCCGTTGTTCGTAAGATGGAAAAAGATTCTGCCAGATATTTCGGACCAAAGACTTCAGCAACTGCTGCTCGGGATACTATTGATTTGCTACATAAATTATTTCGGTTTAGAAATTGTAAGCTTTGTATAAAGTCTCTTCCAAATAATAAAGTTGAAGTCACAAATAAAGTAATTTCTTACCCATGTTTGGAATATCATATCAAGCGTTGTGATGCGCCGTGCTTGGGGAAAATCACTCCTGAAGAATATCAGAGAAATATCACTGAAATTATTGCTTTTTTGCAAGGGAAGCATGACAAGGTGATTGAACAATTGAAGGTTCGGATGAGTGAGGCGGCAGCGTCAAAAAACTTTGAATTTGCAGCCAAGCTGCGGGACAAATTACTTGCCGTAGAAAAAGTTCAGGAACGTCAAAAGATTTCTGAAGCTACTCATGAGAATCGTGATGTGATTTCTTTCGTTTTTCGCTCTGACAAAGCGTTTTTCAATGTTTTTGTTGTGAGGGATGGCAAGCTTATAAACCAAGAGAATTTCACAGTTGATACCAAATTAAAAAATCTTTTTGATCCAGAAGACATAGATCTTCGATCTGAAATTCTTGAAAGATTTATGAAGAATTATTATGAATCTACAACTGATTTCCCTTCTGAAATACTTGTTTCTGAAGAAGAAATCGATACAGAATTCCTGGAGACTTGGCTGTCAGTTGAAGCTGAAAGGAAAGTCAAAATTCATGTGCCGAAAAAAGGTAAAAAATCAGGTCTCCTAGCACTAAGTCTCAAAAATGCAGAGAGTTTTGCAAAGCAATGTCAGGTTAAGTGGGATACAGAAGACGCACGTACGGTGGGGGCTTGTAATGAACTTGCAGAAGCATTGAAATTAGATGCTCCGCCAAAGAGGATTGAATGCTTCGATATTTCCCATATTTCTGGTCATGAAACAGTCGCTTCGATGGTCGTTTTTGAGAATGGGAAGCCGTGTAAAAGTGATTATAGACATTTCACAATTAAAACCCTGGAAGGAGGTGAAATTGATGATTTTAAGGCTATGGAAGAGGCTTTGGCTCGTCGTTTGAAATATCTTCCAAAAGAGAAAATAGAACGCCTCAGAATACTTCGGCAGGAAGATGAAAAGAAAAAGACAATTGATTTTATAGCCACTATTCCGAAAGAAATTAAAAGAAAAGGTAAAAAACCTGAAAAAACTCGGGAGACAATAGGGGAGGTGAAACTCTCTCAAATTGCTAAGCATTATGTTGCTTCAAATTTCAAGTTCAACTCAAATGCTCTTGTTGATAACCTTCTCGAAAAGCTTGTAAAAGAAGTTCCAGCGCCAAAATTTTACCTTATTACTGATAATCCTGAATTTTTCTTAAAATATGGTTTTGAAGAGATAAAAATCTTCCCAAAAGAGATAAAAGTTAAAAAAACAGAGAAAATTCTAGCATTTTATCGTTCAAAACAGCTGAAAAAAGATAAATCTTTCACTTCAGCGCCGAATTTGATTGTCATCGATGGTGGAAAAGGACAGCTTTCAAGTGCTCTCAAAGCTCTCAAAGAAACAGGTCTAGATTTAAATCTATGCTCTCTCGCGAAGAAACAAGAAGATGTTTATGTCCCTGAAAAATCGTTTCCAATTCACTTAGAAAAAGATTCACAAGCACAGTACCTACTTCAAAGACTTCGTGATGAGGCCCATAGGTTTGCGATCACTCATAATAGGAAGAGAAGAGAGAAGGGGATGTTTAGTTAGGTTTAAAATTAAGGATCGCTGTTTGACATGGGACTTAATAAGCGTATGATTCGGATACATTGTCTAACCATTGTTTTATGGGTTGTTTAGAGGCTGTATATAGGGAGGGAATAAAAAATAGGGTGGATGGGCATTTGGGGAAGGGAGGATCTCATCGTGAACTGGGTAAGCGTTTGAGTGAACGATTCCGTATTGATTACCGTTATCCTAGTGAGAAGCCGTGGAAAGTTTGTATTGATAAAGAGACTGGAGAGGAGGGGGTGGACGCGCTTGGAGAATTGCTGCCTGATGATTTGGTTCAGTCTGTCCTTGGAGATCAAAATAATTTGTTTCCGGAGATTGAAGATAAGCGTATTGCTATTCTTTGGGCCTTAGGAGGATAGTGTCTAATTGATTTTTACCTGACTGTTAGCTACTCTCTTTTGTGATAGATTATTTTCTAAAAAATAAAAATGCTAAAAGAACAAATTCAAGCGGATCTGACAGATGCTATGAGAGCTAAGGACGAGGTGACTATGCGGACTCTTCGTATGGTGAAGACTGCGATTATGAAATATGAAACCTCTGGGGAGGGGTTAGAAGCTGATGATGCGAAGATTATTTCGATTCTAAAAAAAGAATTAAAACAAAGGAAAGATTCGATTACTCAGTTTGAAGCTGGGGGTAGGGAGGATCTTGCTGCGAGTGAGAAAGAAGAGGTGCCAGTTCTTGAAAAATATCTTCCAGAGGAAATGCCGCGAGAGCAGGTAGTTGTAGCTATAAAAGAGGTTATTGAACAGGTTGGAGCGACGTCGAAAGCTGACTTCGGAAAAGTTATGGGGCCTGCGATGGGCAAGCTAAAAGGTCAAGCTGATGGAGCCCTCGTGAAAGAAGTTGTGGAAGAACTTCTCGGGTAGTATAGTCTGGGTGTTTTAAAGCTCTTATAAAAATTAATTTTTAATTAAATTGTTATGGAAGTAATTGTTGCACTTTTCCTATCGCTTTTGTCTTTTGCTCCGTTTCTGATTATTTTGATTGTAGTTATGATCAAGCAGGTTAATGCGTATGAGCGTGGAGTTATGCTTACGATGGGTAAATATACCGGTATGAAGCAGCCGGGTTGGCGGATCGTTATTCCTGTGTTTCAGCGTATTATCAAAGTTGATATGCGTGTGCAAGTTGTGGATGTCCCAGATCAAGAGGCGATTACAAAAGATAATGTTTCTGTTCGTATAAATGCTGTTATTTATTATAAAGTTTCTGATGCGGCGAAGTCATTTCTTGAAGTTCAGAATTATAAATGGGCGGTTAGTCAGCTTGCGCAGACCACTATGCGTAATATGGTTGGTGAAGTGACCCTTGATGATCTTCTTAAAAACCGTGATGAAATTGCTGATAAAATACAAATTATTGTTGATAAAGCAACTGACCCATGGGGGATTTTGGTTGAAGCAGTTGAGTTGAAAGATGTTGTTCTTCCTGAGAATATGAAGCGAACAATGGCGAAAGAAGCTGAAGCTGAGAGAGAAAAGAGGGCGGTTATCATTAATGCTCAAGGTGAAGTTGATGCATCTGTGAATTTGACTAAGGCAGCAAAGATGCTTGCCTCAGCTCCTGGAGCCCTCCATCTTCGAACTTTGCAATCGATCAATGATCTTTCTTCGGACCAATCAAATACTACAATTTGGATGGTTCCGGTAGAAGGACTTGAGGCCCTGAAGGGGATTGCGAATTTAGCGAAGAAATAGTTTCCTAGAGTTTCTGAGGCTACATTTTTATTAAATTATATCTTGTAGGGTAGGTATCCTTTGAGTTAAGATTCCTGTGCTCTTAAATTGCCGTTGTGGCGGAACTGGTATACGCGCACGACTCAAAATCGTGTTCCCTCGGGAATATGGGTTCGATTCCCATCAACGGCACCACTGAGGCGAGCCAATGAATGCCTTGAGAATACG
>JABINC010000009.1 GCA_018697675.1 Candidatus Peregrinibacteria bacterium | reverse complement strand
GGGTCTGTAGAGCTAGGATGTGCCCAAAGATCCCCAAGAGTCGTGTGCTCTCCTCCTACAGAAAGCATTTCCGGCCCAAAAGAAAGACTTCCATATTGATCCATCGGAGTAGAATATGTAACTTGGCCATATTCAGATGGTCCAATTGTTATAGGTTTATCACAGCTCAAGAGGTCAAGCTCCTCGTAGAGATTTCTTATGAAGCTATGATTATAACATGTGGTGAAAATCAAAATATCATCAGATACTGTTGCACGACCATTCAAACTATCACTCCTTTTTTTGAAAGCTTCTGCTAATTCTTGATATGTAATAGGTACAGCGTCTGGGCTCAACTCTCTCTTTTCATTCATGCCAGAAAGAAGTATAGCTTCAGGAGTCCCATGGCCATCAAATAAAAATGTCATAGGTGAACCCATAGTAGCAATCTTATCTAATATTTGCGTTTTAACCTTTTCAGCATCTCTAGGAATTTCTTTATCTGCTCGGTAATGTTCGAATTCTAAATCAGTATTTCCCTGTTGATGTGAAATTCCAGTCAGCATCTCATCGTTAGCAAAACGATTTATACCACTCTCCCATTTTTCAGGATGGCTTCCAATTAAAATATTCCTACCTTCAAAAACAGGAATATCCCTATGCTCTTCACGTATAGCTGCTAAACGTTCTTGTTCAGCTTGAACGGTTTCTTTGCTAACAGACTGCCCTTGGAAATATAAATTACGAGCGATTATCGTGGCAAGATTAGCAGATTCAGTTGGCTTTAAGCTTTCGTCTTCGCTTGATAAAGAGAGCCACTCAGGCAGTATCAAATGGACTTCAGCTAAAGCAGGATCCTTGAGGAGGTTATCGACTAATGTAAGCATAATTGCAGCGGCCTCCATGCCATTTTCTTTAAATTTATAATCATTACGTAATAATTCAAAAGCAATTTTAATACGTTTATATATGTCATTTTTGATATCTTCAAAGTCACCTTTAGGAAATCCACTTGGGAGTAATGACCAAATTATTTTTACGGCCTCCCAAATGATTTCATCATAATACGGAGCTGTAGCGATTACATCATCATATCCTATGATGAACAAAGGGTTTTCATCCGCAAGTTTTTTCACATTGTCGAAAGGTAGGATAATAGGAGGGGCACCCCTTTGAATTCTTCTTCTAAGGATTTCAAGCGAGAAAGTGGGGTTTTCTTTCATGACCGAGCGAGCTGCCGTCTCTAGAGCCCTAGGTTGATCATCAAATTTTTCATATTGCAAAATCACCCACCCAGATGTTTCGGCAAATATTATGAGTATATCCTCTGCATAAGATTGATCTGCATAATCATCATATGCAAGAAATATTTCATTCGGTCTTCCAAGAGCTAGGCTTTTTAGCAGGGTTCCGGCATAAGTCTGCTCCTTAAACTTAGGGATAGCGCGATCAAGCCCATATGCATTTTTTATGAATAATTCATAGAGGATGTTTTTTGCATCCTCATGTTCCAAAAAGTTTTCAATTCCATCTAGAAAAATAGAGCCATTATTTCTTTTTTCAGCAATCCACTGCAGTATATTTAGTATTCTTGGGTCGTTAGATTCATAGCAGGCATTTTGCATAGCATCTAGCACTTCTTCAGCATAAGGTTCTTCTTTGAACTTATAGTAATTATGCATAGTATCATAAGGGAATTGAGAAGCAGCTGCGATTAGGGCATCTTTTTTCAGCAGAGGCATTTCAGTCTGAGCTATTGCCATTTCTGCCTCATCCATAGAATCATAATGCCCTGAATCAGGATCGATTGACGCATCGATTTCATCTGCACAATCCAGTCCTTCATACTCTTCCATATCGTTTTGTGATCCGAACCTGTTCATAAAGATTCATAAACATAATATAATCCTCCGATTATAGCACAAAAACTCCATATTGAGTAGCAGTATCTACCGAAATTCCGTCTATTATCTATCTCGGAGCGTACCCAGCGATTCCCCATGTGCGAAAGGATTGATATGAGGCTAATTTCATGTCTTTCCACCCAGGTTGGAAATTATCAACTGCCTGTTCATAATCCTCCCAAACTCTTGCTCTTTCCTTTTTGCCATATCCATACTGCTCAAAAGTATCCATCATGCCTTCTTTTATCGAATTAGGAGCCTTTGCCAAGATCCGTGCTATTGTCCAAAATCTGTCTTGCAGCTCTGTGATTTTCGCATTTAATGCTTTAATTCGTTCCTGTTTAGCGGCTTTTTCTCCTCCTTGTAAACGATCAGCAGCACCTGCCAATCTATCACCTGTTTGTGTAGCAAGTTCACGAGCGCTGGAAGCAAGCTTGCCAATTCCAAGGAGCCTTTTTCCCAGCATGTCTGCAGCTCCAGTTGCAGCTGCCATTCCTAAGCTACTAACATCTATCAGTTCAGCTTTTCCTTCCTCTTGTTCCAATAAATATTTGTTGTAAGTGATTTCACCTCCCCATGCATCTGCTATATAGGGGGTATTCATCAGTTTCTCCTCTAGTTTCGCTGTGACAGTTTTCATGACCTCTTTACATTTCCCCCGTTTCAGATCATTTAATTTTGGACGAATTTTCTGCAATCCACTCATAATTTTCATTACATCAGAATCTTGCATAATAGTTTCAATCTCGTCTAAAAGTGGAGCATGTTCTGGGCCAACGTCTAAAGTTTCGCGATCAAATGAAAATTCACCATGGGTTTCCATACGCCTTGCAGCTTCCTCAAGTTTTTTAATCAATCTTGGATCCATTCTTTCAACAGGCTTATCCTCAGGCTTTTTTGTAGCCCCCCCAGTTAGGCCTTTCGCTACCCCCAAAGCATCACTCAAAAATCCTGCAATTTGTAAATCCTCAATCAAAATCCTACGCTGTTCAGGAGTTTCAAATCCATGCTCACGAAGAATTCTGGTTTTATCACTGATATCTTCGAATGTGTATCCATCCGGATCTTCTTTCGATTCAGCAATATGCCGTCCTTCGGCTAATCCAACAAAATGAGCAATCAAAATCCCACGTTTTTGAGCCTCAGTTAAGCCTCCTTCTAATCCTAAGATTAAAGATAATTGCTCTTCCAAGGAATCTGAAGGTTCTTCCTCAGTCAATTCACGATATTTATTTTTAATTCCTTCACTCTTTTCTTCTATTAAATCAGTAAATGCTTTTTCTATTGTTAATGGATCACCAAGATCTATCCCATGTTCTGACATCACTTTTAACAAAGGGGCTCTCACTCCTTTTTTCATGACTTCTCCCACAGCCTCTGGGACTTCGCCTTCAACAGGTGGTGTCTCTTCTGGAGAAGCGGCAGCATCGATTTCATCTGCACAATCCAGTCCTTCATACTCTTCCATATCGTTTTGTGATCCGAAGCTATTCATAAAGATTCATAAACATAATATAATCCTCTGATTATATCACAAAAAATAGGCTTTGAGTAGCTTTATCTAGCCAAAAATTATGGCCAATTACCCTTCAGAACTTTCACGGTCCCGCTTAACCAAATCTATAGCAGTATGAGCAGCAGAGATAAATGCATTTAGATGCTTTTTTGATGGTCTTGCAAAATCCACATTAGTACCAAAGTCTCCTACTTTTGGAAATTCCCGGAGGAATGTACTATTGCTGAATTGGACCTCAAATCTTCTTATCTTATCTGGGCCGCCTTCAACTACAAAGGCGATACTAGAGTGATTAGAATCTGGGCTGCGCCAATACTCGATTTTAGTAACAACACAGTCATCAGCTGTTGGCATATTTAGAGGTTCTCTAGGGGGATCCCATGATTCCCTGGAGCTATTTTGGATGATAGGAGTGGTCAATGCTAGGTGTAATTCAGGAAATTGATCTTTGATTTCTCCTAGTGGAACAGGTCGTTCCAATGGGACTTTCTCACTAGAGAATACAGACCAGTCAAGATCATCATCTCCAGTTATGAATTCAGCAAAATTTTGAGCGGCATCACCAATAGAAAGGCCAGCCAGTCTCTTGTCTTCATCAGTCGCCAGCTCTGTATCTAGCCCACGCAAAAATTCTTGGAGCCTTCTCATATCTCTAGGATCGATACGTCCCTCTAGGTCTCCTACTTGCTCTTCAGTTAATGGATCGAGAGCTCCTTCACGTATGGCTCTTATTGTTCCGTCAACTATTTCCCGAGAGGACAATTGCCTCTCTTCATCAACATCATCCCCGTCAGTTGCCTCAGCTCTGCCAGCTGCCTCAGCCATGTACTCAAGTATAGGAGAACTTGTACCGGTTACAGTTGGAAGAGCAACCCCCTCTTCACCATCATCCTCTAGTCTTCCGGGCAATATGTCTTCATCAGGTAATCTAGTCATAATAATATCATTTAAGTAAATAAATCAGTAAATTATAACATTTAAACGTTATTTTTTCCAGTCACATCTTCTTTTGTAATTTCTTTTGGTTAACTCCCAACCATAGCCTGCACGTAGTTCTGAACATGCACATGAAATTTCCATTGGCATAACTTTTTCGCCCACTCTTAATACAAATCGGGACAAAGGGTTTGTAAACAATAATGGATCCATTATTGCTTCAGCCAAGATGTTTCCAGGGAGGAAATCAAAATGCCGCTCTTTGGGTTTCCAATCCTGTGTGTGTTCCGTTATTTGGTTTTTTGTAGTTTCTGTTCCCATAATATGTGGGGTTATCTTTCGAGTACCTCACTATAAAACAGGCCGGGTAGTTTGTCAAGGGCTGTATCTTGAATTCTAGATCGAAACGCAACTGAAAGGACATCTCAGTTGGAGTATGATAGTGACGCGAATCATATCTCATAACCCTTCAAAAGATGTCCCACAGACAATTTACTCTAAACGACAGAATAACGCTAGCCAGGCTTTT
>JABINC010000011.1 GCA_018697675.1 Candidatus Peregrinibacteria bacterium | reverse complement strand
ATTGTTTTTAAATTTTACTTTGAGGGGGAATTGTAACTTTTCTCATTCTGAAGTCGATTCCCTAGTGTTGTCGCAAACGGTTTTTTGTGCTATAATTCAGGGATATTAGTGTAACCAAAGGAAAATTGCTTGAATCAATCTTAGCAGGAATATCGTCCGCATTATCTGTTGATGTAGATCTACTGAAGTTAATACTCTGCATGTTTATCGCATGTTTGCCTGCTTATATTTGGGGGTACATTTACTACATGAAGAACTCTGAGCCTAGAAAAACGGTTATACTTTCATTTTTCGCTGGAGCATTATCAGTCATACCGATCCTCCTTTACAAGCTAAGCTGGAAGTCCAATCCACATCTTGAGATTTTTGTTTATACCGATAAATTCAGTCATATTTCTGTCCCACTGTTTTTTGTGACAGTGCCTCTAAGTGTGATTTTGGCGTTTATGTTTGTGGGACTTATAGAGGAATATATGAAGCATTTTGCTGTGCGAGCCGTTGATAAGAAGAAATATTTTAATACGATTGATGACGCGATTGAATTTAGTATTATTGCATCTCTTGGTTTTTCATTTGTTGAAAACATAATGTATTTCTATTTCATATGGGTAGGACAAGGGGTCGAGCAGTTCTTTATAGCATTTATATTTAGATCTATATTTTCTACTTTTGCGCATATTCTGTTCTCTGGAATGTATGGATATTATTATGGAATTGCTTATTTTTCGACTCCTATTTTTCAAAAAGAGATCAAGAAAAAACGTATGCTGTTCACACGGATTCTTCACAAGATCACTCATATTCGTTCTGAAAAATTGTTTCATAAAGAGAAAATTGTTGAAGGTTTGCTCATAGCTATTGCGCTACATGCGGTGTTTGATATTTTCCTTGAAGTTGGGTGGACTTACATTATCCTTCCTTATCTTATTATCGGTTATCTCGTACTTGATTATATTTTTGACAAGAAAGAGGATCACATCAATTATGGTAGACTTATGAGACGGAGGGAAAAGAAAGAAGATAAGAAGAAATAGGTATAGAGGTCTTGTATTAGTTTTGAAACGTGGTAAAATACTTTAGCTCTGAATTTTAAGAGTATTTTTTGTTATTTACATTCTTCAATTGGAATTAGATGTTTTAGTTGGAATTAAATAATCTAGACCCTCTAGAGAGGGAAATTATAAATTAGTCTTACGAAGTAGTGGGCAAAAACAAGATAATTGTAAAGGGAGCGAAGATTCATAATCTTCAGAATATTGATGTCGAGATTCCTCGAGATAAGCTCACTGTAATAACTGGACTTTCGGGTTCGGGGAAATCATCTTTGGCATTTGATACGATCTATGCGGAAGGACAAAGGCGATATGTTGAAAGTCTTTCGACTTATGCTCGGCAGTTTTTGGGATTGATGGATAAGCCCGAAGTGGACTCTATCGAAGGATTGTCTCCTGCGATTTCGATTGATCAGAAAACTGCTTCTAGAAATCCTAGATCAACTGTTGGAACGGTGACTGAAATATATGATTTTTTGAGACTGCTTTATGCAAAAGCTGGGCGGCCGCATTGCCCCAAATGTGGCAAAGAGCTTACCCGAAAATCAGCAAGCGAAATTGTGGATTTTGTAGCCAATATGGAAGAAGGACTCAAATTACTTCTTTTGGCACCTCTTGTCTCTGGCCGAAAAGGAGAACATGAACATATTTTTGAGAAGGTGAAGAAAAGTGGTTTTGTAAGGGTGCGCGTAGATGGAGATGTTTACAATATTCTTGAGCTTCCAGATCTTGATAAAAACAAAAAGCATAATATTGAGATAGTTGTAGACCGTCTAGTTGCAAAAAATTTCAAGAAGCAATACAAGAAATTATCTAAGGGTGAAGAAATTGAACTCCCAAATCCTGATCGTTCACGTCTTGCAGATTCTATCGAAACGACTCTCAAATATGGAGAGGGAATGATGCTGGTTCAAGATAATGATTCCAAAGAACAGTGGCTTTTTTCTGAAAGATTTTCATGCCCTGAACATACGGATATTGCCCTTCCTGAGATCGAACCTCGGAATTTTTCTTTTAATTCACCTCATGGAGCATGTGAGACCTGTCATGGACTTGGGACGAAACTGGAAATTGATCCAGAACTCGTGATCCCAAATAAAAAACTTACTCTTGCTGAAGGAGCTATCCAGCCATGGGCCGCCACAACTTCACATTTAACTTGGTACAATCGCATACTTGCTGGAGTAGCTGTATCCAAAGGGTTTTCTATAAACACACCTATTAGCAAACTGAGTGATGACCTAGTTGATTTGATTTTGCATGGAACTGGAGATGAAGAATATGTGATTAATATGGAACAATCTTCTGGTACCAAAATCGGACAATATCGCACAAAGTATGAAGGGGTAATCCCAAATCTTGAGAGGCGCTACACAGAAACTGATTCGGATTATGTTAGACGAAAATTAGAAGACTACATGCGAATTCTGCCTTGCCCATCATGTAAAGGGAAACGCTTGAAACCAGAGATGCTCTCTATCACCGTTGGGAAAACATCTATTATCGACTTAACTACTTTTTCTGTTGATGAAGCTCGGGAATTTTTGGGAGGACTTAAACTTACGAAAACTGAGGAAATCATTGCAGAGCCAATTGTAAAGGAAGTTACTAAAAGATTGTCGTTTTTGCAAAATGTGGGACTTTCTTATCTAACTCTAAATCGTGCGGCAAACACCTTGTCTGGTGGAGAAGCACAGAGAATCCGATTGGCTACTCAAATCGGATCGCAACTCCAAGGAGTTCTGTATGTCCTCGATGAACCTTCGATCGGACTGCACCAAAATGACAACGAAAAACTTATCAAAACTCTTATTGGACTACGAGACCTAGGAAATACCGTACTCATAGTTGAGCACGATATTGATACTATGCTCAGTGCTGATTATATTTTGGATATTGGGCCAGGGGCCGGTAAACATGGGGGTAATGTTGTTGCTGCAGGAACCCCAGAAGAAATCATGAAAAACAAAGCATCCGTGACTGGTGAATATTTATCTGGAAAACGGGAAATTCCTATTCCAAAAAAACGTCGCAAAGGGAATGGAGGTCATCTCGAAATAATTGGAGCTCGTGAAAACAACCTCCAGAATGTTAATGTGAAAATACCGCTTGGAATATTTATTGGGGTCACTGGAGTTTCAGGTTCTGGGAAATCATCCCTTATAAACGGTATACTTGTTAAATCCCTGGCTGCAAAATTGAATGGTGCAAAAACTCTTTCCGGCGACCATGATGAAATCAAAGGAATTGAGCACTTAGACAAGATTATTAATATAGACCAATCTCCAATTGGACGGACTCCTCGTTCAAATCCCGCAACTTATACGGGCGTATTTTCTGACATTCGCGATTTGTTCACAAGTATGCCAGAAGCAAAACTTCGCGGATACAAAGCGGGGCGTTTTAGTTTCAATGTGAAAGGCGGACGATGTGAAACCTGTGAAGGAGACGGGGTGAAAAAGATCGAAATGCATTTCCTTCCGGATGTTTATGTAACATGCGAAGTTTGTCATGGACACAGATATAATGATCAAACTCTTGAAGTTACTTACCGTGGAAAAAACATCGCAGACATCCTCGACATGACTGTTGATGAGGCTTCAGAATTTTTCACTTCTATTCCATCGATCAAGAAAAAAATGATAACTTTATCCGAAGTTGGCCTCGGTTATATTCACCTCGGCCAACCCGCAACTACACTTTCTGGAGGTGAAGCTCAACGTATCAAGCTCTCTACTGAACTCTCTAAACGTGCAACTGGAAAAACTTTTTATGTTCTGGATGAACCGACCACCGGACTGCATTTTGATGACGTCGCGAAGCTTCTAAAAGTACTCGAACGATTGGTTGAAAAAGGCAACACAGTACTCACAATTGAACATAATCTAGATGTTATAAAATCAGTCGATCATATAGTTGATCTCGGTCCAGAAGGTGGAATAAACGGAGGGAAAATTGTTGCAATTGGCACGCCCGAAGAAGTCGCTAACATGGGTAAAAAGTCACTGACCGGAAAGTGGTTGAAGAAGATGGGGCTTTAAAAATTTCTATCCTCCCACCTATTTGACAGAAGTGCCCTTGAAGGTGTAAGGTCTTTTTCCTGTAAAAAACTTTATGGTACGAGGGGATAATTTGTGTCTTATTACTCAATATCAAGGTGGTGAAATAAAATGGCAAGGTACACAAATCGATAAAGTGCCTAACCGAACATTTCTTTCTGTTCCCGCCATTTTCACTGTACTGCACTCTGGCACCAGATTGGATCTTTTGGAATTAATTATCGGACCAATAACTGAGTGTGGCTCTCCTCATGAAAAGTTAAATTTAAGAAAAGCTCTTGAGCTCGATAGAGATTTCGGAGCAGATGCCATAGCTCACAGAGCAGCTAGGGAATGCTCTAAGCAGGCTGGGAATGGAACATTTGTAGCGGAAGTCCTGCAAACTCGGGTTCCTATGGATGTTAATAGAAGAAGAGGAGAAATTATGACCCCTGTTAATGAACCCTTGGACATACAAAGCAGGTCAATGCTTGAAACAGCATCTGGGATCACAAAGGCAAGTATCGCTGAAGCAGTTTCATTTTTACGAAGAGGTGGTGCCTGCGTAGTTGATGTACACACAATGTGGCCGAGGGATTATTCTGAAGAACATAAATATGACAGTCCCGATGAAGTAGCCAGAAGAATTGAAGCTATCACTAGAACAGATGGAGAGAAACGCATAACATCGATTGCCGCCGGTCAAGAGGGCATCACTACATGGACTGCCGATCCGGATCTCGTCCAAAGATTATCAACAGCATTATCAGCAGAAGACATCGAACACGGCGTGAACACTGTATTTGATCCGGAATTCCTAAAAGGAAGCTTTGCTATGAGGCTATGCGGATTTGCACCAGGAGTGGCGATAGATATAGATAAAGAACTTTTGCTCCCAAATGGAGTCGAAGATTACTTCAAAAACCTCTTCAAAACTCAACCTAATCCAGCAGGTGTCGAAAGAGTAGCCAAAGCCCTTACGAATACTGTTCTTAGGAGGTGGGGAGACTTGTATTCCTAAATTCTGCCAAACCTCTTTTCGAGTTCGCTGAATGTTAGGCGGAGGGTCGTTGGGCGGCCGTGGGGGCAGGTTGAAATTTGGTCTTGCTCGTCCATTTGGCGGATCAATGCGACCATTTCTTCATGCGTTAATTTGTCGCCGAATTTTATGGCCCCGCGGCAAGCCATGTAGCAAATCGCTTCGTGTTGTTTGTCTTTTATACGTTTTGGATCTCCAGTTTTTAAGTCATCGATTACTTCCAAAACTATCTTTTGAATATCTGCTTTTGTGAATGCAGTTGGGACTGCGTGCACTTGGAATGTATTTCCTCCGAATGGCTCTATTTCAAATCCGATTGATTTAAGATCTGCTGAGTTTTGTTTTAGAAGCTCTGCTTCTGTGATCGTGAGATCAATCTGGATTGGCACAAGGAGTCTTTGAGTCTCGAATTCTTCTGAGGTCTCCACTTGTGCGATAAATTTGTTGTAGAGGATTCGTTCATGTGCTGCATGTTGGTCTATGATTATTAAGCCTTCTTCGCCAAGTGCGAGAATGTAGCTGTTTGCAATTTGGCAGATTGGGCTGATTGAGAGCTCTTGTTCGTGCGGGGCATGAGACTGTGTAGTTTGGATTGGCTCTGCGATTGGCTGATGTGCCCTCGGAGCTGGGGCAAGCATATCCTCTGTGAATTTCATTGCTTGGTTTACCTTTTCTGGAGTGAGTTTTGGTGGTGAATACATCTTCTCCGTCTTCCAATAACTTCTGGCTTCGCCTGTGATTTCTGGAGAGAGGATTTCTTTTTCTAGAACTTTTTTGACAGCGGAAGTGACTACTTGAAAAATTTCACTTTGATACAGAAATCTCACTTCAAGTTTTCTAGGATGAACATTTACATCAACTTTACTTAAAAGGAGGTCTATGTTGAGAACAAAAAATGGATATTTTCCATGGGGCAAAAGTGAGAGGAATGCTTTTCCGACTGCAGCTGAGACTGCGGTGTTTTTGACTGGGCGGTTGTTGACGAATAGGTATTGGCTTTGACGGTTTCTCCGAGCTATCCCGGGCTTGCCTATAAATCCGCTAAGTTTGAGCTCTGAACTGAGAAAATGCGCTGGTAAAACTTCGCGAGCGACAGTGTCGCCGAAGACCTGACGGATCCGCTCAAGAGAATCTGATGCTGGAGTGTAATCTGCGATAAGCCTACCATTATGAATCAATTTGATATGAAGAGTTGGATGAATCAGTGCAACTTCGGTTACATAGTTTGAGATGTAGTTGAATTCGGTTTGATCCGTTTTCATAAATTTTAATCGCGCTGGAGTATTGTAAAAAATATTCCTAACAAAAACCTGCGTCCCCTCTGGCATACCATGAGGTTCTATATCTGTGAGATCTCCACCTTTGCATGAAAGAAGGTGACCTAACGTTGTTTCGGATGAATTGAGATCTGAGTTCTCCATCCTAGGATGTGAAGCAATCCACATTTCCGAAACCGAACCTATGCTGGCTATTGCCTCACCTCGAAATCCCATTGTAGAAATCTTTGAAAGATCATCTTGAGTAGAAATCTTGCTGGTTGCATGTCGCTCAAAAGCAAGTGGCAAATCATCTTTTGAAATTCCTTTTCCGTTATCTGTAACTTTTATAAGTTTCTTGCCTCCGGCCTCGACTTCGACCGTTATCGTAGACGCATCCGCATCTATGCTGTTCTCGATCAGCTCCTTCACAACTGAGCTCGGTCGTTCCACGACCTCGCCAGCCGCTATCTGATTTACCAAGTTGTCTGGAAGAACGTGAATCTGACTCATAAGCAAATTTAATTTATAATTTTTTTAAATATTTTTAACACCTAAATGGTTTTGCATTTTCGCATAAAGAATAGCGAAACGCCACAACAAATAAAGAAGAATAGCGCTGACATCAAGAACGCCTGTTCCATAGTATACACATCTGCGAACCAACCGATGAATGGCCCGAAAATCACGAAAATCATTCGATTTACAAAACGTCCTACCGATAATACCGTTGCTCTAATATGAGATGGTACGAGCTCATTTATATATGCATTGAAAAGTGGAATGCGGATCCCTCTCACCAAATAGAAGATAAATATAAATCCAATTGCCCAGATTGATTTGGAAAATGCTAATCCGAGATAGGCGATAACAACAAGCGGAGCGAGCACAACTATAGTTTTTGCTTTCCCGAAATATTTTTCGATTTTATGTGCAAGTAACGAAAAACCTCCAACTGAAAATTGTAAAATTGCCCACAAAATTCCAAACATTGCGAGTGGTACTCCCACCTGCTTCCAATAAGGCTGGATAAACCAAACCATCGAATATGTCGCTATCGAAAGCATCCCCGAATAAATCATGAGCCACTTAATTTCTTTATTATCATGTAGCGCGTATTTCACAGCTTTGAGTAATTCCTTCATAGGAGCATCATTACTGCCAGAAGGATGTCTACGCGGCTCAGTCAAACTCAAGGCTACAAATATTCCAATCATCATGGTAAATGTCTCCACATAAAAAGCATGCCGGAAACTTATCAATGCAATGAAACCCCCTATTATACTCGCTATCCCTTCTGAAAAATTTCCAAAAGCGCTCATGCGACCCTCGACCGCTTTGTATTCATCTTCACGTTTTAGTTCCACGAGACTGTCATAGAGTAATGCTGAATCCGCCCCAGATATGAAACCTGCACCTACTGCATATATGATTTCTGCGATCATAAAACCAAAAAAACTGTAAGAAAATGAATAGACCGCCAATGCTATAACTACCAAAATTGCAGCTAGAACTATCGAGATTTTTCTACCGATTTTATCTGCAAAATATCCTGATGGAATTTCAAAAATCACAATGATCACCGAGAAAATTGCCTGCAACAAAAACACTTGAGCCATCGAAAGCCCGTTATCCTGAAAGAACAAAACCAGTATTGGAATCGTCAATATAAACCAATGCACAATACTGACAATGTACATTTTCCAAATATTCGAATTAATACGTTTTAGATATATGTCCTGTTGCATGTTTTTATCTTATTTTTGGGATTTATTAGTACCAATTCCTACGGAATATGTAAATGAAATACACCATAAGTTAAACCTTGACTTCTCGATCCGAGTGTGTCATAATGCACTACTTAAAAATAACAAGATCTATTATGAAAGCTATAACCGAAGAACCTCGTGACTATATGGCCTTGCTATCTCATGCGCAGGATAGATTGTTAGGTTTTGCCATTGGCGGACTTGCAGAGACTGAAAATGGGAAAGCTCTAAAAAACTGGCTAACTGAACATGATTTTACCGCAAAAGAGTGTGGTGACAGTATTTTTACTATATTTATAGAATCACTTCTTGCAGATGGCTTTCTTTGTCAAATCCAACTACCCGATGATGGCCTTATTAAAAGCTATGATCTTATGGAGATTGGGTTGACTGAAGATGTATTGCAAGAACAAGAAGATGTATTCCATGCTTTTGTGAATCATTTTCTTTCTATATTGCGTGCAAAATTCACAGTTTACTTCATGTCTATGAGGTCGACAATGACTCCATCTGAAATAATAGAAGCTTTCAAACAAATGATATATGTAAATGTTGCCGAGCATATTTTTTCAATAGATATTCCAGATTGGCTTGCAGAGAGAATGCATCCTGAAGATCTAGCTGAACTTTTAGAAAAAAGAGTAGCCGTCCAGCTTGAATATGATGCAAACAGACATAATACAACTATAATAGCTTCTGATCGTTTAAAATTCGTTCAAGTTTTGAGAGAGGCATTCGATGATAAAGGAACACTAAGAGTAGCAGATCAATTAGAAGCGGAGGCATGCATCTTTACTGCCAGAGATTTTGAAGAGCTCGAAATTTCTGAAACAATATCAAAAGATGATGAAGAAGAAGAAGGCCTTGAGAAACTCCTAATTTTATTCGAAGATCCGAGCTTTGTAGATCGTATGCTTGGATTCCCTGGGGGACAGCTTCCGGCTATTTTTAATTTTGGTTCTCCTGCAGATGCTTAAGCTCTTCGAGTTTTTGGAGAGCTTCCATCGGAGTCAAGTTCATTGGATCGATGTCGTCGAGAGCGCGCTGCGTGCGCTCGAGATGTTCTGGGACTTTCGCGGTTTCAGTTGGCGGAGTAAACAAATCCTGTTGAGATTCTGGGACTCTGTCTTTTTTCAAAGCATTTTGAATTCCTTTTTCTACAACTCCTTCTTCTAGATTTTTCATGATACTTTTTGAGCGGATTACGACTTCGCGGGGGAGCCCGGCTAGCCGGGCGACCTCTATTCCGTATGATCGATCCACTCCGCCAGGAGTGACTTTGTGAAGAAATACTATCTTCTGCTCCCCCTTCTTATCTGTTTCAAGTTCAGCTACCTGCACAGACCAGTTGCATGCGTTTTCCAATTTGTCTGCTACTGCTATGAGTTCGTGATAATGAGTTGCGAAAAGAGTCTTTGCTTTGAGTTTGTCATGCACGTATTCGAGGATTGCCCAGGCGATACTCACTCCGTCATAAGTGGATGTCCCACGCCCAATTTCGTCTAAAATTATAAGGCTACGATCGGTTGCATTATTGAGAATATTTGCGGCTTCCTGCATCTCCACCATGAACGTACTTTGCCCTTTGGCCAAATTATCTGATGCCCCTACTCTAGTAAAAATTCTATCAGTCAAAGGTATGCAAGCTCTCGAAGCTGGCACAAAAGATCCGATATGACCGAGCAATGTGATCAGTGCAACTTGCCGAAGATAAGTCGATTTACCAGCCATGTTTGGACCAGTTATCAACATCACATAATTCTCATCATGTGATAAAAATGTGTCATTAGGTACAAAAGAATTTTCAAAAGTCAGATTCTCAATCACGGGATGTCGGCCATCTTTTATTTCAATAGGCCCATTCTCCAAAATTTCCGGACAACAATAGTTCTTCTCTTTAGCAAGGGCTGCAAAACTAGTTAATACATCCAGTGCAGAAATTGAATATGCCGTTTTCTGGATAGTGGCAACATCTTCTATCACTCTCTGACGCAATATTTCAAAAAGCTCTTTTTCCAAAACTGTTATGCGCTCCTCTGCTCCAAGTATTTTCTCCTCGATTTCTTTGAGCTCGGGAGTGATATAACGCTCGGCATTCACCAAGGTTTGCTTGCGAATATAGTCCTCTGGCACTAGATGCTTATTAGCATTCGAGATCTCAATGTAATATCCAAACACATTATTGAATTTCACCTTCAAAGAACCAATTCCTGTGCGCTTAATTTCACGCTCTGCGATATCATTTAGGATTTTTTTACTATCCTTAGAAATCATCCGCAATTCATCCAATTCAGCATTCACACCATCCGCTATAACGCCGCCGGATTTCATAAGTTGCGGTAAATCTTCGTTTTTCAGAGTCGTTTCTATCTGCTGTATGAGCTCATCATGATTACCCAAAGTCTCTGAAATTGTTCTCAAAATTTCACTCTGTGTTTCGGACAACCACTCCTGTAGAGATGGTATTTTTTTCAAAGAGTCGCAGAGCGAATCAATATCTCGTGGGCCGCATGAGTTCAGAGAAATTCGCGCAAGCAAACGTTCAACATCACTGATCTGTTTCAAGATCCCCTGAAACTCTGATCTAAGCGTCATGTTCTCAAAAATCTCTCGCACACCCTGTAAACGTTTTTCAATACATTCTTTGCGTTGCAATGGTCGAAGAAGCCAAGCCTTCAAGAGCCTCGACCCCATCGCTGTACTCGTCTTATCTATGACATTCAGCACCGACCCATCCCTCGCCCCATCTCGAAGCGTAAAAATTAATTCCAAATTCCTAATAGTGGTTTCATCTAAAACCATACAATCCTCAGTCGAATATTTTCGAAGAGATTTAATGTGCGCAAGATCCGTTTTTTGAGTATGTTTCAAATATTCAATCAAGAGCCCCCCTGCCTCAATAATTAATTCCTCTTTCTCCATTCCAAATCCCTCCAAATTTTTTACTCCAAAATGCCCCGTTATGCTTTCTTTCAAATCCTTGTAAGTTGAAAAATAATTGATATTCAACTCTCCATCATAAAGTGAGTCTGCAATTTCACTGTTTTCTTGCAGCACCACCTCTGCCGCTTGGAGTCGCACAAGCTCCTCTCGAAGTTTCTCTCCCTTAATTTTCGTCACCCCGAACTCTCCGGTTGTCACATCACATATAGCGAGTCCAAAAAACTTCTTATCTTTATCTTCACTGATAGAAACGATGTAATTATTCCCTCTGGCATCCAGCACCGAATCATTCAAAGTTGTACCAGGAGTTATCACCCGGACAACTCCTCTTTCTACGATGTTCTTTTCTGATTTTTCTCCTGCCATAGCAGGAGTGGTCAGCTGATCACAAATCGCTACGTTTTTCCCTGCACGAGTAAGTTTGGCTATATAATTCTCTGCCGCATGGTATGGGACCCCACACATAGGCACTTCATTTTCTTTACCTTTGTTTCGAGCAGTCAAAGTGATCCCCAGGATCCCAGATGCTTCCAACGCATCTTCGCCAAAAAGCTCATAAAAATCCCCCAACCTAAACATAAGTAAGGCATTCTTGTATTGCTCCTTGATCTCAAGGTATTGCCGCATCATCGGAGTGAGTTTCTTCACCATTTGAGAGAGGGATAAAAGTTTCTAAAACATAGCCGTAAAACGGATTACTAGACTACTCAATGACACCCTTAAAAATCAAGGGGAAATAAGTAGATATCCATCTATTCTAAGCTATTATTTTAATTTCTTCTTGCCCTTATTTTGCAAATGTTTCGCGTTCTTTGAAGAGATTATGCTTTCTCCAGAGAAAAGAAATTGGCTTAATACATGGCGATCCTACCACCAAAAACTTGTCCTATCCTGTAGACCCCGGCCGTCCCGATCCTCTTTGATTTTAAAAAAGAGCCGAACCTATGCCCAAAAGGGGTTGTCCGAGGTTTGATATGATATATAAGATCGCTAGGAGTAACTGTAGGTTGTTTCTGCTTTTTCATTTTTTTAGGGTTAGAAAAATATGAGTATTATTAAAATAACTTTTTATGAGTTCTGTTTTTTAAGGGAGAATCTGGAGATTTACGTAAACTTTCTTATAAGTCCTACAACTACACCCTGTACCTGTAGATCTCGCAAAGCGTATATGTCATTATAATCTGGATTTTCTGCTTGAAGATAAAGCTGTCCATCATTGCCTTTCACAAGTTTTTTGATCGTATTCTCTCCGTCGACCAGAGCTACCACGATATCCCCAACCTTAGCCTGCTTTTGCATGCTGGCTATCACAAGGTCTCCTTCTAAAATCCCTACATCTACCATGCTCTCACCAGTGACGCGGAGCATAAAAGATTTCTCTGGAGATGGCACAAACTGCCTATCTATATTTATGTGGTCAATAACATGTTCTTCTGAAAGCGCAGCCCCACCCGCAGGTATCATACCCAAAAGGGGAAGACTCGCAGTTTCAACTCCAGTCTCCAATCTCTCACGAACAGAAGAGAGCATCTTGATCCCACGCGGAGTATCATCTTTCATGATAAACCCCTTCTTCACCAGACCAGCAAGATGTTTCAACACACTATTGTCCGAAGAAACCCTAAGATGTTCGCGCATTTCCTTCAAAGTCGGCGATTTACCATAATTCATCTGATATTCCTCAATGAAATCCAGTACCGCTTGTTGTTTTTTGGTTATTTCATCCATATGAATTAATTAAAAATTATTTTTGAAAGGTGAGTGTATGTACACATACTAGGTGAGTAAAAACTCACTGTCAATATATTTACATATAAAAAACCCTAAACGCTTTAAAACAAAAGGAAAACCAGGGTTGACCAAGCAGCGTTTTTATGGTTAAATGCTCTCTTAGTTAAATAAAATTGATATGTGGACACCTTGGGCAAAAAGAGAGCCAGACAATGACCTTGAGCCAGTAGAGGAATTACCTACTGATGTCATAGCCGTCCTGATTAATAGAGGAGGGACGTCTACTATAGAGAGGGCAAAAGCAGGCTTTCTTTCTGGAAGACCTCTATCAAATCATCCTGATCTGAAGAGGGAACTTTTGGAGGGTTCTCTCAAAATGATAGTAGAAATCGACGAAGAAGAATTCCAAAGATGTGTTCGGGAAGGACTTAAAGGACAGAAACTTACTGATCAACATGTTGAAAATCTAATGAAAATATTCCAAGAACTCCCTATGGAGGAGCTTAAGTTTTTAAAAGAACTTCAACAAGAATTTGCAGAGTTATTAGAAATTCGTCCTGAGAAAAAAATACCGAAGGAAGCAATAGAAGCATCCAAAGGAGCCTATATTGCCCTTGAGTGGGCTGTGTACTCAATCATACTAGACAGATATGGTATTCCTGATCACCGGAGAGATTTAGATATATTTTTTGAAGAATTTTTCCCTGAATTTGAGGATCTTGCTATACCGTCTTTAATTGGAGTTAGGGTTTTATTTCCAGGTACAGATGGCCCCGGAAAAAGACCATGGCATGAAATGATTTCTAAACCTAATCAAATATTTTCGGGTGGGAATTTCAATTTATCAGGTGAACAAAAAGATAGATTGGCACAAATTGATCGTAGATGGACAGATAGATGGAAAATCACTAGATCCGGCCTCACGGAACTCCGTGAATTACAACAAATGTATGATATTTTAGAGTCTCTAGAAATATTGTGCCAAGGGTTTAAAAATGAAGAAGATAGACCTGTCCCACATAGGCTTCGCGGAGCAGTTGCCGCTATGAGTCGTGCTCGCTTAGTTTATACTCGGAGAATACTTATGACTCGTAGAGATGCTATGCATCTTTTCAGAAAGGAATACCAAAATTCTCATCCTGATAAAGTAGTTGATGAGCTTGCCAGACTGTCTTCTACTGCCGATGCTTTTGGAGGACTTGTTGTACTAGACGGAGGTGGCCCAGGTGGCGAACTGACTGTTACAACATCTGGTGATGGAGATCTTAGTTTTGCTACTAGAGATGAAGATGACCTGAAAGAAGAAGGACCCGATGAGAAAGGAGATGAGGATAACTTGTAAAATGAGACATAGTGTAT
>JABINC010000012.1 GCA_018697675.1 Candidatus Peregrinibacteria bacterium | reverse complement strand
TTCGCTGTCGATTGGGGTATTTTTTGGAGTAATTATTGTTGTGAAATTAATAGAAGTTTATATCCTTCATCGTTTTGAACGCTTAGCTGAAAAAACCACCACAGATGTGGATGATTTCCTCTTAAAATTGGTGAGAAAACTGGGCTGGCCTCTTTATTTTGTATTAGCGATGTTTTTTGCCATGAAAACAGCGTCAGATATCCCAGAAAAAACTGCGCTCATGATCAATTATGCCACTGTATTTATAGGAACTCTCTACGCTCTAAAAATCTCAAGCGCACTCGTGGACTATGGAATCGAAAAATCTTCCAAAAAAACAACTGTAGGTCTAAAAACTTTTACATTTTTCATAAAATTCGCAGTTTGGTCATTTATTTTAGTACTGGTACTTTCCAACCTCGGCTACAATCTGACTTCAATAATAACAGGACTCGGAATTGGTGGAATTGCAATAGGTCTCGCACTCCAAAACGTCCTCGGCGACTTCTTCTCAGGAATAATTATTCTGTTTGATAAACCATTCGAAATCGGAGATTACATCAAGGTCGGTGAATTCTCAGGAACCGTAAGATCAATCGGCGTAAAAACCACTAGAATCACCCTACTCGATGGACAAGAGCTCGTAATCACAAATAAAGACCTAACAGAATCACGCGTACACAACTTCAAAAAACTGAAGAAAAGAAGAAAAGCGATAACTCTGGGACTAACATATGACACCTCTCTTGCAAAACTCAAAAAAGTACCAGCATTAATCGAAAAAGCATTCAAAGGACTCGAAAAAATAGAATTAGACAGAGTACATCTCGTAGAACTCGCTAGTTCAAGTAAGAATTTCGAAATTATTTACTACATCAACTCAGAAAATTATAAATTTTATCTCGATCAAAATGAGAAATTGCTACTAAAAATTATAGAAACATTTGAGAAAGAGAAAATAGAATTCGCATTCCCAACACGCACTATTCATATAGAAAAATAATAAAAACTTTGAATTTTGGCTTGAAATACGGACCGACCAAGGGTAACATGCCGTACCGTATTTTTTAAATTTGTCTAGACATGCCAGGTAGATGGAAAAGAGAACCAGAAGTAGGCACACGACTTTGGACAGAAGACTTAGACTTGGAAGTTGAAATCATCTCAACGGCTCCACGTGATGGCGCTCAAGCTATGAAAATCGCTGAAGAACATCAAACCCGCTGCGATGACATCATGATGGAAAAAGGAATAGAACACGTGGTTGATTGTTTTGAAGCAGGAATACGAATTTTTGATATCGGGAGTGCCATTGATAGTAAACATGCTCGAACAACATCCAATTTGATAAAATGGCTTATCGAAGCAAAGAAAGTTATAAGAAAACGATTTGGAGCAAAGGCAGAAGCAGAATTAAATTTTCAATTGCTCATATTAAACGATGTAAATGACAACTTTAATTTCTTAGAAAGGGCAAGAGAATTACATGAAGCAGGAGTATTGGATTCACTAGCATATGTGCATTCACATGATCACAGATTTTTAGGGAAAAATCATATTCGAAGGATAAAAAAAGAAAAAATCGCTCCAAAAGACACAACTCTAGAGGACCTAATCCCAATTCTAGACGAAAGAAAAGATGATATTTTAGAAGAATCTCTAGCTCGGAAAGATCGCTTAACAGCATTCGCAAAAACCCTCGGAGTTCCATTAAATATTTATTATTCAAATGCAACTGGAAGCATAGAAAATCCTATTAAAGGCCCTGAAGATATCGAAAAAGTAGTGGCAACAATGATGGAGATTAGAAGTAAGCTTTTACCTGAAAGCCGAATTATAGTTTCAGATACAGAAGCCATGGGCAATCCAAAAATTGCAGATGAATTAATGACCAAACTGGTCGAAGCTACTGAAAACGAAGATCCAATAAGTGAAATTGGAATTCATTTACATGTTAGGAATGCCGCGGAGCCCAAAGAGGTAATCGAATTAGTAAGAGCATTCATAAAACCACTAATTGGCAAAGTGAAAAAAGTATTCTTAGAAGTTGGATTTGCAAATCTGGGCGGATGCATATCAATTGATGTTTTGAACAAGAACCTTCCATGCAACATAGCTCTTGAAGCACTAAAGAACATGGACGGAGTACATATCAAGGAATTGAATGACGACAAATTAGCAGCGACTGATAAACACGTAACAGCTTGGGCAAATGAGCTAAAACCTCTTGCTCCAGCTGCATAAAATTAAAGCATCTTGAGGATTACTTCTTTTATATGCTGGTTCCCAAGCCCTGCTTTTTCATATAGCTCAACATGTTTACCGGAGAGCTGGTATTCTCTAACACCCATGCGTTCGACTTGAATTGGCTTCCAATCCGGCCCACTGGCTTCCGCATCCAGTAGCATTGCTGCAACTTCCGCACCAATACCGGTATGTGTATTATGATCCTCAATTGTAATAAGCCGTCCCGTTTTTTGTACTGATTCCAAAATCAAAGATTCATCGAGGACACTAGGACTATTAGCGATAATTATCTCTACACTAACCTGCCCTTCTAATTTCTCTCGCACCGCTGCAACTTTCTCAACCATCGGCCCAGAAGCCACAATTGTTACATCCTCTCCTTCACGATAGAGATCAAAGACCCCTTCCTCAAATTTATAATCCGCATCATAGAAAACCCTTCCATCTTCCTTCGTCAGAACAGACAATTTATGCCTTCCCATTCGAACATAATAATTCCCATAATGAGAAGCAACATGACGAATTATTCTATCACAGTGATTTGGATCAGCTGGCTCAAAGACCACGGTGTTAAAAAATCCTCCAAACGACCCCATATCATCAATAGCCTGATGCGTCGGCCCATCTTCTCCCACAGAAAGCCCACAGTGAGTTGAAACCATTTTCACATTTGCTGAATTGATATCATTTACACGAGCCTGATCCTTCGCACGACTGGACATAAATGCCCCAAAAGTAGAACAAAAAGGAATAAAACCATTCAAACTAGCACCTCCAGAAACTGACACCATATGCTGCTCCGCGATCCCACATTGGAAGAATCGCTCAGGATGAGCTTTATGAAAAGCTGCAGTCTTCACAGAACCCTGCAAATCCGCATCAAAAACAAGAATATTTTTATTCAGATTCCCAAGATCCAAAAGTGCATTTCCATACGCAGATCTACAATCAGTTAATTCATCCACATCATACAATCGAGCCCCCTCTACATTCACCTCAGCCACCACACTTCCATGCTCTATAAATTTCGCTGGAGATGGTTGCCAATAGGTCTCTCCATTTTTAATACACTCCTTTAATTCATTCAAAGAATTTATCTCCTCATCACTCATCGCAAGATGCTCCAAAACCTCTCCAGCAAGCTCCGCTGAAGGAGCCTTACCATGCCAAGTCGGCTTAAAATCCGCTCCATCTTTTTCCATCTCCCCAGCGCCCTTCCCCATGATCGTATAACCGAGAAGAAGTACTGGAACATTACTCATCGAAGCCTCAGAAAGTGCGTTCCACATAGCTTCAAAATCATGCCCATCCACATCAATGACTTTCCAATTCGAAGCTTCAAAATGAGCCCTGATATCAAGTGGCATAATCTCCTCTAAACTATCTGTAAGCTGCACACGATTGTAATCCACAAACACAATAAAATTTTTCAAATCATGCGCAGAAACAAAATTCATCATCTCATAAACTTGTCCTTCTTGAGCCTCTCCATCTCCAAGAATCCCAAAGACTTTTTCTATTTCCTCCTTATTCAACGCCTCGCCTTTAACTTTTTCCGCAACCGCAAATCCACTTGCCGCTGATATGCCGGCCCCCAAAGGGCCGGTGCCATAAAAAATCCCTGACACATGACGGGTCACATGACCTTCATAAGGAGTTCCCGCTTTTCGAAAATTCTCCACAACTTCGTCTTTATCTATATATCCCATTTCGCCCAAAACCGAATAAACCGCAGGTGAAATATGCCCATTTGAAATAACAATTTTCTCTCCAGTTTGACTCAAACGAAAAGCATACAAAAGCGCTAAATAATCCACAGTAGAGAGTGCTCCACCGGGATGCCCTGATGACGCATTTGTCACCATCTCAACTATTGAACTTCGACAAGACTTCGAAAAAGCTTTCAAAGCTTCAACCTGTTCAAGAGTCAATTTCTCACCAAATTTAGGGATTTCCATTATAATAAATTTAAATTGTTAAAATCGCCCCCACTCTAAACAAGCCCTCAAAAACCCGCAAGTGTAAAAACCCTAAACAACCTTCTTCCCTCTGACATACATCGCCTTAATATTTTCAGGAAGCTGACCGCCTTCTATTGTTCGAGCTGCAACGATTTCAAAATCCTTATTACAAGTACCAACTTCATAGAAACCTTCTGCCCCAGCCATTTCTACAACAATGAATTCTGCTTTATTTCCTTCAACAATATTTACAGCATGAAGATCAATACCAAGAGATTTAAAACCATTGAGAGTCGCATATTCAAGAAGTTCTACATTTGAAGGCTTTTTATCAACTGGATGACGACGCCTCTCATCAAGCAATTCATCGAAAATATTCCAACCCCTTCCAGCACCTTGGTCTGTACCCATAGTTATTATTGCACCAATTTCGAGCCAAGCTTGAAGTGGAAATCTAACATATTTATCTCCATCCCAATGACTACCCAAATGAGCATTGGAATTTGGACAAGCTCGGATACTAACGGTGCACCCAGCTCTGATTTTTTCCTGAATTTGTTTCATCTCGTCAGCATTTGCATGAATAGCATGAGCCAATCCTACTCGCGAACCAGGCTCAAAAACTGAGTCTTCCAACAAAGTTGTCACAATACTTTTCGTACCATAAATATCACTATGAATTTTCTTCTCATTTATAGATTCATCCATATGAGTTTCATAAAGCGCTCCATATTTTCGAGCTAATTCTGCAAGCCCCTTACGAGTAGGAGACGTCACTGCAATTGGAAATCGATCAATTACACAAATTTTCTCCGGCCCATATTTTTCAAGCAAATATTCCGTACTCTCCAAAGCTTCAACCGAAGTAGTCTGCAACCCTTTCTGAATATCATCAATCCCTTGATCCATCGCCACATACCCAACCCTCACCCGCACCCCAATTTTCTCAGCTTCCTCGAGCACAGCTTCCACTGTTTCAACAGAACTCGTAGCATATTCCAAGATCGTACCAATACCATTTTTTGCAAAAGTTTCGAGCCTACTCCCAATCATCCTCCGCGCCACTTCTTTATCCTGTTTTGCTGCATATTCACCCTCTTTCAAAGTTGTCGGCAACCACCCAACAAGCTCTTTTTTCTCCTCATCAAAAACAATCAATTCCCCCGGAATACCAGGAGGCTGAAAAGCATGGTCATGCAAATTTATCGTAGGAGACAAGATCACATTCTGCGACTTTGAAACCTCTTGCCCATCATATTCCGCCACATCTCCAGCAAACTCCACAATCCCATCCCCAACAACAACCACTCCATCGCTCAAAAATTCCAATCCAGTACCATTAGAATCAAAACGAATAATACATCCTCTAAAAATATCTTTCATAAAGAAATTTCTTACAAAAATACAACAAATAAATTCTATCAAACGTCATCAATTGTCCAAAGCGGAATTTCAAAACAAGAAACACCAGAATCCAACATTGACATGCATCTCAAACATAGCTTAAAATACTTTCTTGAATTTTCAACAAACAATTTCATGAGAAGAAAATCAGCAACTCAAAATCCAGAACAAAACCGACTATATAGAGCTTATGAAAGGTTAACAGAGCTAAGAAGCAGAGCTGGGCAAAAAAACGATGGTCGCATTGTTCAAATGTCAGAATCTATGGCAAAAATGGATCTAAAAGAAATAGACCGATTCTTAAAAGGAATTGAAGAACGAATTTCAGAAAATGACAGATGGAGAGCAAACTTATCTTCTCCAAAAAACATCGCAGCTTGCCTACAGATCGCAAGAACTAGACTTCAACAACTAGGAAACACAAAAGAACAGCTAGAAAAAAAAGGACCACAAATAGGAGATGGTCTTTCATTTGGCGATGGAACTGCAGAAAAAATATGTACTATAGAAGAAGGGTATGTGAACACTGGCTTACACAGAATCCCATTAACAGCCATCGCAGCCAAAACTACTACCATACAAGGTCATGCAGGTTGGGTTGTTACAGATGTAGAGGCTGTAGAAAGAATCGAAATGACTCAAGCAGAAGCAGAGGCTCTCGGCTACACATAAGCCCCCTTCCCCAAAACACTCAATTAAGGTAAGATTCCCCTTAGAGGTTATTTTGATGAATTTAAATTTTTAAAATCGCCCACTCTCTAAACGAGCCCTCAAAAAGCCCCAAGTTTCGGATAGCATTTTCAGCATCAGACAAGAGATTAAAGTAAAATCGATTCCATCACTAGAATCAGATTCCTACAAATCAAGTTACCTCGATTTGAAATCTGTCCGTTACTTCTCTCTAAACACCAAGCCCATTTAGAACGAGTTAACAGTGACCATAAACTTTTGGGAAAGTCTACAACCAAGCCTATTATTGCCATCCGAAGCTTGAGACACAACTAGCGATAAATGTTATTTTATCACCATTTGCGCCCCAAGGTTCAACTATTTTTCAATGATCATCATGTAACTATACCACATGCCCGCGGCAATGTCAATCCCCTGTTTCTGAGAAACTCACTACAACGTCTAACAAGTTGTATCCAATTAAATTTTTAAGTAAACTAACACTCACACGAATACTGTACAAATGATTGTTATAAAGACGATTATTCTTTTTCGATAGAAATCGATAAAATAACCGGTAATATCACCCTATCAGATAGCACTAACCAATCAAATATGGGCAATTTTAACATGGACGAACTAATGACCGTTCGTACAATCACTGAAGCAGACCTTCTCAAAGTTCAAAAAGGTATGACATTCCCAGAAGTAAAAAAACTCCTAGGGAGAACCCTCGATGTAGGCTCTGCAACTATGATCCTTCGATATCAGATCGAATCAGGCAAAACGATAGATATAAGCTTCCAAGAGGACGACATTGACTATAAAAATGTGAAATCTGGAGCAGAGCTTTTAGGAGAAGCGACGTAGAATTACGATTTTTCGCTTGCAAATCAGTTTTTTCCTGCTAAGCTAGCGCCGAACTTTTACTTTTCCGATGTTTTCGTTTTTTTTAAACAGGTTCGTCTGAGAAGAGTGTTCGAAATTTATTACTTGACCATATAAAAAATGGCAAAAAAACTATTCGTTGGTAATATCGCATGGACGACTACTGACGCAGAGCTAGAAACTCTTTTCTCAGAATTTGGAGTTGTAACAGACTCAATTATCTTGAAAGATCGCGAGAGTGGTCGTTCTAGAGGATTCGGATTCGTAACTTTTGAAGATGATGCAGCCGCAGAAGCAGCTATTGAAGCATTAAACGAAAAAGACCTAAACGGAAGAGCGCTAGTTGTTAACGAGGCAAAACCTCCAAGAAACGACAACTTCTAGTCTAAACTCAAAAAACTATAAAAAACACGGGATTGTTTCAATTCTGTGTTTTTTTGTTGCAAAGGTTTATGGTAAAGTAACTCAGCATGGAATTAACCCAATATTTTATGAAAAAAACACTTGCACTACTTACTACCACAATTATTTTTCTTAGTTTTTTAACAGCATGTAATATGGATAACTCAGAACCAACGAAAATGACCATTCGCGGAGTACTTCACGCAACAAAAGATGGAGCGGTAGTTGATGATATTTTCCTAACTGACTTCACAGAAGTTGATACATACGCAGAAAAAACTGTCGAAGTGACAGGTATGGTTGAAAAAGTTGAAGGAGGACCACTTATGAACGAAGCTGGAGAATATTCTCAAGGTTTCGAAGGAACTCGAAATGTTATGACGGAAGTCGAACTCATCGAGATCGTTGGAGAGTAGATCTGACAAATAAAATCTAATTTAAAAAAACATGGCAACAGTAGAGAATTTCATTGCCGGGCTTAACAAGGCTCTCGAGTGGGAATATGCAGCAGCGGTGCAGTATGTACAGCATGCCGCGGTAATCACTGGTCCGGAATACGACGCAATTTCAAAAGAGCTAGTTGTACACGCAAATGAAGAACTCGCACATGCAATAACTGTCGCAGAAGCAATTTCTGATCTCGGCGGAATCCCAAGTATAGAAGTTGAAAAAAGAGACATCGCAAAAGATGCCGTAACTATGCTCGAGCAAGATCTCGCTGGCGAAGAACATGCTGTCCGAATGTACAAAGGCCTAATCCGCATAGCAGAAGAACTTCAAGAATACGGAATCCGCAGAATTCTCGAAGACATTTTGATCCAAGAAGAGGAACACAGACGAGACCTCTTAAGTTCACTCGGAAGGTAAGCAATCACAACTCTTAAATACCCGACATGGAAAACTGCAAACAATGTCAGAAGAGTTTTGAAATCCCAGAAATAGACAAAGAATTCCATCAAAAAATGGAAGTCCCTGCCCCTACCCTGTGCCCAGATTGCAGAAGATGTAGAAGGCTCGCTTTTTGGCCATTTGGAATTTTTCGAAAAAGAAAATGTGACCTATCTGGAGAACAAATAATCACAGTCATGTCCCCTGACAGAGAGTTTCCCGTGTACAAAAGAGAGCACTGGTTTTCAGACGCTTGGAGTCCACCGGAACAAGAAATTGACTGGGATAGACCATTTTTTGACCAACTCTACGAATTACAGTGCAAGACCCCTCATGCCCATCAGCTCGGAAAGGGCAACACAAATTGCGAATACGCAGACGACATCTGGTACTGCAAAAATACATACTTAAGCCGTTCCATGTCAGAGGTAGAGGATGTGTATTACGTATACCGAGTTTTAAAAGCAAGAAACTGCATAGATTCAACTTACTGCTACGAATTAGAACAATGCTACGAGTGCACCTACTGTTTCAAATGCTACAACTTAAAATTTTCCTCGCATTCCCGGAGCTGCAGCGACTCCTACTTTCTCTATGATTGTAAAAATTGTTCTAACTGTTTCATGTGCTGGAATCTCAGAAATCAGCAATACCAAATCATGAATCAGCAATATTCAAAAGAAGCTTACGAAGCCAAATTAAAAGAACTCAAATTGAATTCTAGAAACGCACTCAAGCACTACAAAACACAATTCGAAGACCTAATTCGCACACACGCATATCATAGAGCCGACCTCAATACAAACATTCAAGACTGCCAAGGAAACTACTTGACCAACTGCCGCAACTGCCGAGAATGCTACTTCTGGGAGAACAATGAGGACTGCGCATATGGAATGAGAGGAGCTGAAAATGCAAAAGATTCCATGGATACATGCGGCCAATATTCAGGGGAATTGAATTACGAATGTTGCCAGATTGCACATTTAAATAATGTGAAATTTTCATTTTACTGCGTGGACTGCTTCGATTCTGAATATCTCGACCACTGCTACAACTGCAACAATCTTTTCGGATGTGTCGGACTAAAGCGCAAAGAATACTGCATACTTAACAAACAATATTCCAAAGAAGAATTCAAAAACCTCAAAGCCCGCCTAATCAAACACATGACAGATTCGCGAAGCGAATCCTTTCCGAATGGAGAATATGGAGAATTTTTCCCATACAAGTTTGCCTATACAGGATTCAACCTTTCACTTGCAGGATTTTATTACTCCACACCCGAAGGAGCAAAAGACGAAGAGGAGCCAATGAACGACCTAATAACCGCCCCAAGCTCACCACTCCCCGACACTTCAGAGGAAATTCATGATGACTGGATCGGAAAAACAATAACTTGTTCCAAAACCGGAAAACCATACAGCTTTATAAAAAAAGAACTCGACTTCTACCGCTCACACAATTTACCACTTCCAGAATTTTACCCCGAAGAGAGAAACCAACAACGTTTCACTCAAATGATGGCCCCATTCCCAAATCCAACAAATTGCTTCACCTGCAAAAAAGAAATCACAACCTATCACCCACGCAAATTAAATTATGAAAAAATCCTCTGCGAAGATTGCTATTTGAAAACTGTTTATTAATTTTAATTTTCTGATAAAACAAATATGGACTATACATTTCTAACCGGACTCATTGGATCTCTCGTAGTCGTAACTGGAGCCGCTTGGCCAGAAAAAAAAGGGGAACATCTGCCAACAAAGTCTACAAAAAACTGGCTATTCGCAATTGGAGGATTCCTAATGTTTTTATACTCAATCTTCGCTTGGTTAGAAGGAGGTGCTATCTTTTTCGTATTCCTAGAAACTATGGTAGTAGTCGCCAGCATAATGATGATGATAGGAAAAAACGATAAAATAGAAAGCTTAATAATAATATTACTTGGACTCACATTTATAATCTGGTCACTCTATCTTTTCGATAGCTACAACACTGTATTTTTCATAATCGGTCTTTCTGGAATCGGACTAGGATATGTATTTGACATGGGCACGCTCCGCAGGAGCGTGGCACTCACAATAGGTAGTGCCTTAATAGCACTATTCAGCTATATCGAAGCCAGTTGGATATTCTTCTGGCTAAACACATTCTTCGCAATCTTCTCGATGTACTATGTGGTACTCGGATTAAAACAATTAAAAAAATAATAGACGGATAAAACCGTATGAATATGCGCCCAATCGTGATACTATGGGGCCGAAAAATCATAAATTTTTGAATATGACACCAGAACAAATTTGGTATCTAAAACAGGTGGATCTCTTCCGAGGAATGTCGGACAAAGAAATCAAACGCATCGGAGCAAAAATGACCGAAAAGAAGTGTGTAAAAAAAGAAATTATTTACACGCCTTTTGATGAAACAAACTCAGTATTTATCTTAAAACAAGGAGAGGTTACTTTGTATCATTCTTACAGAGGAAAAAAACTGATAATGGATACGCTCAAGCCTGGATCAATCTTCGGAAACATCCATTTTGAACCACAGAAACACACTCATTTTGCCGAAGTTACAGAAAACGCACACATCTGCATCTTAGAAGTTGATGATTTTATGAATATTCTCCATTCTCGACCAGACCTCATGATCAGACTTCTGAGAGATATGTCAGAACGCCTCAGAAAATATGAAAGAAAACTCAAGGGAGGACTTTACGATGCAAAAGAAAAAATAGTTCATCAACTCGAACTCCGAGAATGCAAAGGCGGCCTTTTGAAAAAAATCTTCCGAAAAGAATGCAAGATTACACATGAAAAACTTGCCCAATTAACAGGTCTCTCACGAGAAACCGTCACCCGCGCCCTAAACGCCCTCAAAAAAGAAGGTCTAATCTCTACAAAAGACGGTTCAATCGCTTTAGCAGAAAAATAACCTGAGAAGTTCTAAACTCTGGGTGACATAAATCACTTACAGTCTTTTTATGAAACCTGTATAATTCCAATCGATAAATATTAACCAAAAACATTATGAAATTTTTCTTAGACACAGCCAACATCGAAGATATAAAAAAATACGCTGCATGGGGCATTGTTGATGGAGTGACTACAAATCCAAGTCTCATTGCAAAAGAAGGAGTGGATCTCAAAACTCGAATCATGGAAATTACAGAAGTTGTAGATGGCCCGATCTCGACAGAAGTTCTAGCTACTGATCTTGATGGTATGCTGACAGAGGCTCGAGAATACGCAGCTTGGCATAAAAATATTTATATAAAACTTCCAACAACAGAAAACGGCCTAAAGGCTTTATCGATCCTCTCAAAAGAAGGGATTAAGACGAACATGACACTTGTTTTCAACCCAGGACAAGCCCTACTCGTCGCAAAAGCCGGAGCCAATTTAGTAAGCCCATTTATCGGCAGGTTAGATGATATTTCAGAAGACGGAATGAACCTAATACAAGAAATTGTTCAAATTTATGAAAATTACAATTTTGATACAGAAGTACTAGTCGCAAGTGTACGCCACCCTAGACACGTCATAGATTCAGCTCGCATCGGCGCAGACGTTTGTACCATGCCAGGAGCTATTTTAGAAAAGCTTCTACATCATCCACTCACAGACCAGGGAGTTGAGAAGTTTTTGGCAGATTGGGAAAAAGTAAAAGATTTACAAAAATAATCATGATTCAATTTAACTACACAAATCTATTCAAAGCAAAAGATCCTCAGATAACAGAGGAAGAATTAAAAGATACGGCAAATTTAATTGCGAAGTATCTCGAAAACATAAAAGCAAAAGATCAGGGATTTTATGAAATCGTAAATGAAGATCCATCAGGAATCTTGGAATATGCCGCGCAAGTAAAAGGTCAATTTGACGACATTGTAATTCTTGGAATTGGAGGTTCAGCACTTGGAAATATTTGCCTCCGAGACACTTTAACTCATCCTTTCAAAGCATCTCCTCGACTTCGCATCATCGATAATGTAGACCCTTATTTGATTGAAAAATTAGATGAAACTCTCAATTACGATCGCACTCTCTTCATAGTAATTTCCAAATCCGGCGGCACTCCAGAAACCCTCGCTCAGTACATGTATTTCAAAGAAAAAACCGCCTCAGAAAACTTCGTATTTATAACCGGCAAGGAAGGATTTCTCCGAGAAACAGGTGAGAAAGAAAATATAAAAACATTCTCAGTTCCAGAAAACGTAGGAGGTAGATTTTCTGTCCTAACAGCAGTTGGATTACTCCCCGCAGCATTGATCGGAATAGATATAAAAAACCTTCTCAAAGGAGGTCAAGAAATGGCAAGAAAATTCCTATCAGAGGAGTTTAATACAAACTTGAGTTTCCAGTTTGCAGCAATTCAATACTTGCTCAACCAAAAAGGAGTGAATATAAATGTGATGATGCCATACACAAATCGACTAAAAACTTTTGCAGATTGGTACAGTCAACTGCTAGCAGAAAGTATCGGAAAAGATGGAAAAGGTATAACTCCAGTAAGCGCACTTGGGACCACGGATCAACATTCACAGGTCCAACTTTATAACGAAGGCCCACGCGACAAAATGATCATATTTTTGGAAGTAGAAAATCATGAAAGTGAAATTAAAATTCCCGACAGTGATGTGAATCATGAAAAAATAAACTTTCTAAAAAACGTACAATTCGCACATCTCATTAACGCCGAAAAACGAGCGACAGAAGGCGCAATCACAGATTATGGAAAAGCTAATATGACTTTCAAAATAGACAAGGTTAACGAAAAAAATCTCGGCGGATTATTCATGGCTTTCGAAGGAGCAACCGCATTCTTAGGAGAGTTTTTTCAGATCGATGCATTCAACCAACCGGGAGTAGAACTTGGAAAAAAACTTACAAAAAAATACTTAGAAAATTAATACACACATGCCATCCAAAAATGTAAAAGAACCATTTGTATTCATTTTATTCGGAGCTTCCGGCGACCTTGCTAAACTCAAGATTTTTCCAGCTCTCTATGAGTTCGCACTTCAACACAGATTCCCAGAAGATTTTTGGATTTACGGATATGCTAGGTCAGAGATGACAACAGAAGAATTTAAAAAATCTTTCGAAAACAGCGTCCGAGAAAAATTCGGAGACGAAACAAATGAATCCGCATTAGAAAAACTCCTCCTCCACATCGATTATTTTCAAGGGCAATACAACGCCCCAGCAGATTACAAAAAACTTCTAGACACACTAAAAAAAGACTCTCCCGAAGGGACTCCGCTAATTGCATATTACTCAGTCCCACCGACAGCATTCAACGACATCAGCATCAATTTAAGCCCTTTCAAAGAGCATTTTGACATGCGCCTGACAATTGAAAAACCATTTGGAGGAGATGAGGCAACGGCCAGAGACATGTTCGCAATTTTGGAAGAACATTTCGACGAAGACAATGTCTACCTACTCGACCACTACCTAGGAAAAGAATCAGTCCAAAGCATACTTTCAATGAGATACACAAACTCAATTATCAATCACTTGCTCAAAGGACAGCTCATCGAATACATCCAAATCACAAGCTTCGAACCATTCGGAATCAAAGAACGCGGAAGATATTTTAACGAAGTAGGAATTATAAAAGACATGGTTCAATCTCACTTACTTCAGCTACTGGCACTGGTCACGATGTCTATGCCAAATCATCTTAACGCAGAATCGGTTCATAGAGAAAAATATCACATTTTATCCGCACTGACTTTCAATCCGGAAAAATTTCTACTACTCGGACAATACGACAACTACACAAAAGAAAAAGACATTCCCGAAGATTCAAAAACAGAGACCTTCGCAGCACTCAAACTCTGCATCGATCAAACGGATTGGGCGAAAGTTCCAATTTACATCCGCACAGGAAAAATGATGAATCGCAAAAGCACATACATCACAATTGTTCTCAAAAAACTCAGTTTTCAAGAATCAATCAAAGGGCTCAAAAGCAATAAACTGATAATCGAACTACAACCGGAAGGCCATGTTTATTTCAAAATCACCAACAAACGCGGCGGCACATATCACGAGTATCATCAAATGTCCCCAAGCGAATCACTCGCATGCTTCGGGGATGATTGCCTACCAGAACACGGCCGCCTACTTTTGGATGTTATGAACGGAGAAAGAATTCATTTTCTAAGTTTCAACGAAGTAATCGCATGCTGGCATTTCATCGACAAAGTTTTGAAAGAAGCAGAGAACCAAAACATTCCACTTAAAAAATATTCAGATGGATCAGAAGGTCCAGATGGAGAAATCGAATTTCTGGATCCGATCAGAAAATGGCATCAAATATAAATAAAAGGAGAATATCATGAAAGAAATCGGAATAATTGGCCTCGGGAAAATGGGGCGCAACATCGCACTTCATTTAGCTGAACAAGGATTTAAAGTAATTGCATACAATCGCACACATGAAAAAACGGTGAAATTTGCTGAAGAAGCTTCTCTTCTCTCACCCTCAGAAGAATCAAAACCAATAGCTGTAAAAACATACGAAGAACTTTCAAACGCATTCACAGGACCTCGCACAATCATTATGTACCTACCCTCTCTCGAACCAACTGAAACAGCCTTCCAAGAACTTCTGCCACTTCTCGCCGAAGGAGACGTCATCATAGATGGAGGAAACAACCAATACAAAGAAGCGATAAAACACTACGAAGAAGCGAAAGAAAAAGGAATCGGATTTTTGGACTGCGGAACATCCGGAGGAATGGAAGGCGCTCGAAATGGTGCGTGCCTGATGATAGGCGGAAACAAAGAAGTTTTCGAGAAAACGGAGTGGTTATTTGAAGCGATTGCAATGGAAGATGGATACGGACATATGGGAGAAATCGGATCAGGACATTTTGTGAAAATGGTTCACAACGGAATTGAGTACGCAATCTTGGAAGCCTATGCAGAAGGGTTTCATATTTTGCATGAGGGACCATATTCAGATCAATTAGATTTTCATCAAATTTCAAAAGTGTGGAATCACGGATCAGTGATTCGTTCATGGATGCTCGAACTAGCAGAAGAAAAATTCAAAGATGATCCAAGGCTCAAAAGTCTAATTGGAAAAATCGGCGGAGGCCAGACAGGTCAGTGGACTGCAGATCAGGCACATGAGCAAGGAACCCCAGCTCCCAGCATAGAATTGGCCTTACAAGTCCGCGAAGAAAGCCAAGAAAATCCATCCTTTGCAGGACGTGTAATAGCCGCAATCCGAAACGGATTCGGCGGCCATGCAGTAACAAAGAAATAATGAAATTCTCAGAACAACGCAAAGGAGAATTAAGTATCATAAGTTCAAATTTTATATGGGCATTTTTCCCCATAGTTGTAATTTTAAGTTACTCGTCACTAACTCCACTTTATTCAGCCGCCTACTCAATTCTCATCGCCGCACTCTTCTTCACAATAATAATCACCTACAAACGCCTCTGGCATGAATTCAAAATCAAAGAAGCTTGGCTAGATATAATTTTAGGAAGTTTAATCAATGGAACTATTCTTTATACATTGATGTTTCTCGGCTTAAAATACACAACCGCAGGTAACGCTAGCATAATAAGCTTAATGGAAATATTTTTCGCATTCGTAATTTTTAAAATATGGTTCAAAGAGAATCACTCCTTTAGAAAAATATTCGGAACAATCATAATGGGTATCGGTGCACTAATAATTCTGCTCCCCGGAGAAATGGAACTACACATTGGAGACCTACTTATACTAAGTGCTGTATTCTTCGGACCAATCGGAAATTTCTTTCAAAAGAGAGCTTGTGAAAAAGTAAGCTCATACTTCATGATGTTAGTACGGAGCATCATAGCGGGAACTATAATACTTATTCTTGCGATCAATTTAGAGCCAAGTATTCCCTACTCAGCATTAAAACCATCTATCGTATTCCTATTAATAAATGGTGTTTTATTTTTTGGGATTCAAAAAATCGGCTGGCTAGAAGGAATAAAAAGAATACCTATCACCAAGGCGACTTCCTTCCTAACAATGCTCCCAGCAATTACAATAATTTTCGCATTTTTAATCCTGGGAGAGATTCCAACCATCTGGCAACTCCTCGGATTCATACCAATAGCGACAGGAATGCTTTTAATATTGAAGAAAGAGCATCAGCCTATCTAAGCAAAATCGCTCTCACCATTGAGGCTTCACCGTCTTTGATTTTTAATGGCAAACCAATGAAAAAGTAGGGCCCTTCTTCAACTTTGTCCAAAATAAGAGTTTCAAAAATTACACAGCCGGCATTAAAAAGTGCATGATGCGCATTGTGTCCACCTGAATGGAATTTGTCCACGGAAGGCCCATCAACCGCCACCGCCTTGATCCCACATCCCACCAAGAACTCAGCCGCCTCCCCAGAAAGCCCTACGAATTCTTCATCAAAAACATTTGGATCAGAAAAAGAATTCCGAGTTTTTATAACTGCAATTTTTCCGGACAGATCCTTCCCCTCACATTTCTCCTTCATCACTTCCTCAGATAAAAGCTGCCCTTCAAAATCAGAAAAATCCAAGACCTCCGCTTCACCCATAAATTTCCCCAATCCCACTTCATCGATTCGCTCCGCACCTTCTAAAAAATGTCCAGGCGCATCCACATGCGTCCCTGTATGAAGGCCCGCAGAAATTGCCGACAAATCCGCCGTATCTCCAGGCATCCGCTTGAGAGCCTCCAATTCAAAACCATGATCCCCAGGATAAATCGCCATTCCAGAATGCAATGACCTCGACACATCAATAATTTCAGTAAAATTTCCAAACATAAAAAAATAATAAATAAAATAATTCGTACACACACTAAAACCGAACATCAAAAATAGCAAGTGACCTGGCGACATTGCCTTACGTGCATAATTATGTTATAATGATGTGGATAATATATTTTAATCAAAAACAAAATGAACAATAAAAAAGGTATAAAAATGCTAGTTCTCGCATTAGTAGTAGTACTTGGAGCAGTACTTGCATTAGGGATCTTACCTGTAGAAGATAGCCAAGGAAAACTAAAAAACCTAAACTCATTTGATGACCTTCAACCAGTTGATTACATAAAACCTACATTTGATGACATAGGACCAATTGATGCTGGATATAAAAAAGGCTCTTCATTTGACGACCTTCAGCCAGTTGATTACATAAAACCTTCTTCATTTGATGGACTAGGGCCAATCGATGCTGGATACGCAAAAATCAATAATATCATTACTGATCCAGGAGGGTTCTAAAACTTAAGCACCCTCCTCACTCTGATCAAAAAGAACTTTATAAGGCTTACCTTTGAGCTTATATTTTTTGCAATCCAAACAATCATCCCCACCTAATTCTTCCCATTTTGAATGCCAATCTTCAATAATTTCTATAGCTTCTTCACAATTATCTGCAAAATTAATCACATCCAGATCCTCTTCGCTAAACATTCCCCGAGACAACATATCGCGTTTCATCCATTCAAAAAGTCCATCCCACATATCACCCACGACCACAATTGGAATATGACTCATCTGCTTAACTTGTATAAGTTGCCAAGTATAAAAAAGCTCAAGTAGTGTTCCTATTCCACCCTGAGTAATAACAACTACATTCGCAAGCGACATAAATTCATCCAACCGAGTTGAAAATCGCTCATGTTCATGTGCAATCTCTACGCCCTTATTCACACTCTGCTCAAAAGGAAGCTTAATATTTATTCCATAGGAATCCACAACCCCCTCGTTTTCAGAATCTGCATGTCCGAGATTTGCGGCCGCCATAGCTCCGGGACCACCACCTGTGACCACATCAAAACCCTTATCAGCTATTTTCTTCCCAAGTTTAAACACCTCTTCATAAGCGCTGTCTCCAGGCTTAGTCCGCGCAGACCCAAAAACCACTACACGAAAACGATTCTTCTTCTCTTCATTTTCGAAAACTTCATTGATGTCAGTATTCTGAGGGTTCATAAAACTTTTAAAATTACATTCTAAGATCTCCGATAATTATAGCATCTAAAAGCCAAAATTCCTAGGTTAACCTCACGATCAAAAATATCTACTTCGTATAAGTAATCACCATTTCAACCTCTGTTCCAGTTTGAGGAATAAAAGCCGCACGGAGCGTCAACTTATCACCATTCAAAAGATATTCATATTGCTTCACAGCGGTCGTTGCCACTCCAGGAGTATAATGAGTGCCACTGATTTTTACAGCTCCAGCTACATTTGGGCTGCAACTACCTGAGATTTGATTCCCTTCTTCCTGCTCAAAAGCAACTACATTGTACCCATTCCCAGTTGGATCAATCGTAAATTCACCTATGTTTTGCCCTTCATAACTACATTGAATATCCTCCGCCGGAACCCCTATCAGAGCGGTAATTTGACTAATATCCATCCCCCGATCCTCATAAGTTTGTACCAATCGAGCCGGCACAAATTGTTCAGTCGCGTAATCCTCGGTATACGTACACTCCGCACCTAAGGTCATGATTTTCCCACTATTATTGTGAATATTAGAAATCGCGCCAGCAGCCGAAGTTATATTCGTCGCATAAGTATTCATCACCCAGGTCCCCTCCAAGGCCTCACATTCGTCACCAGTAACCACAACTCCCATTCCAGAGCTAGAATCCCCTTCTTCATCATAAAGATCCGCCGCCAAATCCCTATCATCAATCACCTCACTATCTTCAAGATGCTCCGCTTCCAGATATTCAACTTCATCACCAGATACATCAATATCATCTCCTCCAAAGCACCCAGCCAAAACAAAACTACACATCATTAAAATAAGCCCAAAGAGAATTAAACTTTTTTTCATTTTTGAAATATTAAAAAATAAACACACACGGAGTATAACAAAAATACATCAAATATAAGAATATGAAATTAGCTAAATAAAACTAAAAAACAAACTCTACAATTTAGATCAAAACGTACTTGACATAACGGCCATTCATACGTAAAATACAATCTTATTGTAACAATATTTTTAATCACACTACTATGCCACCATCAGTAAACTACGAACCACCCACAGGGGAATTAGATGGAATATTCGGTTCACTATTAAATATAGCTCTTGATCCGCTGTTAGAAATGCTATTAGAAGACCAAGAAGATGTAGATGAAATGCTTGCAGGCATTGATAATCCAAAACTCAAAGAAGCTCTTGAGAAGATAAGAGTTGCCCTGCAAGAAGAAATAAAAGCAAGAGATTCATATGCAAGAAGCGTAACAGCAGCAAAAGAAAATGCAGAAAGAACTGAAGAAATATTAGCAAAATTACAAGAAGGAGCTGTACTACAAGCTACCGCACTAGCTCAAGCTGCTTCTGCAGCCGGGATGATAGGAAAAGGTGAAAGGTCAGAAGAATTCATAACATGGCTAATAGAAAGGAATGGTTTGACTCCATGTAGTCTTACATTTGAAGAAGTCTTAAATCTCGCAAAGAGAGGTTGGATAACATTGTTCGATAGCGATAAAGCCGATACTAAAAAACCAGTAGCAAGGCATGAAGCAAATTACTTTGTATTAACACAAGATAGGGCATTGCTTACACTTGAAGGCACTAAAGTAACATACTCAGACAAGCAATTAGCAAGTTCAGGAATAGATTCTGAAACTACCCAGTAGTTATGACAAAAGGTAATGACGCCCTAACTACATCCCATCGAGTTTCCGCAGTTTAGGCATTTGTAACATGCGCCGTTTCGGACTGTTACATGGCCACAATTACAGATTGGAGCGTCGCCCATCATGGCTGACATGGACTTGTTGAACTGAGCGGTCCCATCATCTGTATCGGTAGAGGTTTCAATACTAACTGCACCTGTCGACTCTTCAACTTTTGCTGGAGCCACTGCTGGAGCAGCCGAAGAGGTCTCTTCATTTTCAGCAGAAACTTCTTGCTCTTTCTCCACAGCTTTTTTAATTTGGCGTGCATTTATAACATCGAGCTGGATTGATTCTGGTTTCACGTGGACAAAATCAGTTCGCCCGAGATATTCCATACCAAGAACTCTGAAGATGAAGTCAACCATCGAAGTCGTAGTTTTAATATTTGGATGATTAGTCATTCCAGATGGCTCAAATCGAGTAAATGAGAATGAATCGACATATTTATCTAGAGGCACTCCATGCTGAAGCCCAAGCGAAATAGACACTGCGAAACAGTTCAGAAGACTTCTGTACGAAGCTCCTTCTTTGAATACATCTACGAAGATCTCACCAACTTTTCCATCTTCATATTCACCTGTCCGAAGGAACATTTTCTGACCTCCAATAGTCGCCTCAACAGTGATCCCATCACGACGACGAGGAAGAGGAATCCTCTCCCCATGTTTCATATTAGGACCAACTATAGTTTCACCTGTTTTTTCCAGAGATGCGAATGCATCTCCCTCTTCTCTTTTAGAATCCCCCTCTGAAGCTGTCTTGTTAAGTGGCTGAGACAACTTACAACCATCACGATAAAGAGCAACTGCTTTTAAGCCCATCTCCCAACCTGCAAAATAAATTTCTTTAATCTCTTCTTCTGTCGCTTCATGCGGAAGATTTACGGTTTTAGAAATCGCACCAGAAAGGAATGGCTGCGCAGCAGCCATCATCTTCACATGCCCCATAGGAGCAATAAATCTTTTCCCAATTCCACAGGTATTCGCACAGTCAAACACGGTCAAGTGCTCATCTTTGAGATGAGGCGCCCCCTCCACAGTCTCTGCTCCATTTACATAAAGAACGATGTCATTGATCTGAGCAGTAGTCAGAATTTTCTCTAAAGTTTTTGTATTGAGATGGGGTGCGAATTCATCAAAATTCTTCGTTTTTTCTATATGATCTTTCGCCGCACGCACTTGATCAAAATCAATTTCAAGTTTTTTGAAGACATCTTCATCCAGGTGCGGAGCCCCTTCGATAGTCCCAGTTCCAAGAGCGAATTTGATAATATCCGTGATCTCTGATTCGGTGTAACCAAGCCCTCGAAGTGCCCTAGGAATCGATTGATTCACAATTTTGAAATATCCACCACCAGCGAGCTTTTTCCACTTCACAATTGCAAAATCAGGCTCAACTCCAGTCGTATCACAATCCATCAAAAGACCGATAGTCCCTGTCGGCGCAAGCACTGTCGCTTGAGCATTTTTGTATCCATGTTTCTCACCTTTTTCTACAACTTCATCCCAAATCTTCTGAGCTTCTTTCAAAATATCCGGCTCACAAACAGAAGCATCTATCTTGTAAGTATGATCACGATGCATTTTCATAACTTCAATCATTGAATCGGCATTTTCAGGATATTTTTCAAAAGTTCCAAGAGTTGCTGCCATCTCACTCGATGCAACATACCCCTCTCCACACATAATAGCTGTCAGAGCTCCAGCAATCGCACGTCCCTTGTCTGAATCATAAGGGATTCCTTTGATCATAAGCAGAGCTCCAAGGTTTGCGTACCCAAGCCCAAGCGGTCGGAAATTATGAGAGTTTTCAGCAATTTCACGAGTTGGATAAGAAGAAAGATCTACCAAAATCTCCTGAGCTATAAAAAATGTCTTACAAGCATGACGATATTCTTTGATATTAAATTCATCCTTTTCATTTAGAAATTTAACCAAATTAACAGATGCTAAATTACAAGCAGAGTTATCCAAAAACATGTACTCAGAGCAAGGATTCGAAGCATTGATTCGTCCAGAAGTTTTGCAAGTATGCCATTCGTTAATAGTAGAATCATACTGAAGTCCTGGATCCGCACAGACCCATGCGGCATGCGCAATTTGGTCAAAGAGATCTGCCGCCTCATACACATCGCACACCTCACCACTAGTTCGGTGTGTAGTATTCCACTTAGCTCCACTCTTCACAGCTTCCATAAATTCATCCTTCACACGTACGGAATTATTTGAATTTTGCCCACCCACTGTTTTGTAGGCTTCCCCATTGAAATCAGCAGAATACCCAGCTGCAACAAGCGCCGCAACTTTCTTTTCTTCACGCACTTTCCAATTTATAAAATCAACTATTTCAGGATGATCCATATCTAGGATCACCATCTTTGCAGCACGACGAGTAGTCCCTCCAGATTTAGTAGCTCCAGCACCTCTATCAAACACTTCTAGAAATGACATCAGCCCCGAAGAAGTACCTCCTCCAGAAAGTTTTTCTTGTCTACCACGAACAGCAGAGAAATTCGAACCAGTTCCAGACCCATATTTAAACAAACGAGCTTCGTTTCTAATAAGATCAAAAATCGACATCAAATCATCTTTAGCTTCTTGAATAAAACATGCACTACATTGAGGACGCTTGTAAGCATTATCAATTTGAGCCATTGCCTTGGCTTCATGATCATGGGACCAGTTCCCACTATGACCTGTAATCCCATATTCATGCCAAAGCCCACAATTGAACCAAGTCGGAGAATTAAAAGCGCCACGCTGAGTCATAAGCATATAAGACAACTCCGCCTCAAATGCCGCCGCATCTTCATCTGTTGCAAAATAACCCAAGGCCTTACCTTCCTCTGCAATTGTATGAGCCAATCTATAAACAACCTGCTTTGCACTTACTTCATGACCAGTCCCCGGAACCCCTGCTTTTCGGAAATATTTTGACACCATAATATCCGTAGCAAGCTGTGACCACTCCTCAGGAACCTCTACATTATCCATCGCAAAAACTATCGTCCCATCGGGCTCGGTAATTTTTGATTCACGATAAGCATATTTTATATCGCTGAGCGGATCTCTACCTCTCGAAGTAAACACACGTTCAACAGAAAGACCATTTTGAAATTCAGAAGTAGCCTTCCCTTTAGAGATGGTAGGTATTTTTACAGTTGTGTCAGCAGGAGCCATATTTCTTTGTAATTAGAATGTATTTTTTGATTTATAAGGAGAGAGCAAAAAAAGAGACAAGAAGAGGCCGTAAAAATAACCCAAAAGGATGGTTCAAGTAGTAAAAAAGGGTGGTAGATGCAGTAGAATAGCGGCTGCGCAGCAAGTCTTGTGTCTCAAGGAACCGTTATATACTATATGTAGTAGGTGCTGCCAATACTAATGTACAAAAAATGGAAAATCAAACACTTCATGGAAAAACGCACTTGCACCACAAGATAAGTGATGTTATTTATATCAACCCACACTAAATATTCCTCTTACAGAGTACAAAATGCCAGAAATACAGGAACAACATATCGATAAAATGCGTAAAGATTCTGGACCAGAAACCCAAGAACCTGAGCATGAAAAATTGTTGCGCGAACAACAGCAAAGAATTCTCGTACAAACAATGGGCGGAGGCGTATTTCAACCTGAGCATTTAAAAGCAATGCTCGATTATGCAGAAAGCTGCTCAAAAGAAGACTTTCAAAAGATGCTACTGGGAGATACGGCTGCCGGAGCCCCTCCTCTAGCAGAGAATATTATGAAGGAGCGTCTTTGGAATATGGCAGTGGAAGACCAAAATGCAAAATATTCTGGAATGACACCAAATTTCAAAAACAGATTAGAAGCAAAGATAAAATCAGAAACTAGTGCAGCGGGTAGTATAGACAGACGTATCCTCATGACTGAAACTGCATGGGAAATGGAATACGAGAAGATGCATGGAGAAATGCCAAAAGATTTAAAGAAGGATTTTAAAAGATACTATGGACAATATGACCGCAATCGCGCAATGACCAAACATGGAATTCTCATGCGAGATAACCCAATCCCAGATTGTGATGGAATTATCGAAAAAATGCGAGGAGGTATCTTAAAGCGCATAATCCTGGAATACACAATAGTTGCCAAAGAGCACTTTCCAAAAAACACTCTGAAACTTTGGACAGATCACATAGAAGAGGCTGAAACTCCAGAAGAAGCGATAAAAAGATATAATAAATTGGTAGGAGAAACCGGCCCAAACAAGATAGAAGGATTCGTTCAAAAAGAACAAGAATTCAATGAACGAAGAGATAAATTGATGAAAGAAAAGCCAGCTGCCCACGACTTCTTCCTTCGACTATACAACAAGCAAACTCAAGAAAAACTCTACTCAAAACGTGACGAAGTGATGGACGAAGCAATTACTCACATCGATACAGCCATGAAGGAGCTCAGCGCCCTAACGACCGACCCAGAAGTACTAGATCTAAAAAAATATGACAAACTTGAAGATATAATTGCTCAAATAAACACTCTCAAGCCTACTCCCACCACATCAGAAACCCCAACAACATCTACAGAAAAGCCAGTAGACCAGGTCACACTAGAACGTGCAAGAAGAGAAGCGGAAGAAGAACTCTACAAAGGAGATTCTGAAATCCAACGTCTCACAATTCAGGAGATGGCACTCGAGAGTGCTGCACGCGCCACAGAAGCAAATACCCACCAAAGCGACGAAGCCGTTAAAAGGAAACAAGAAAAAGAAATGCGCCACGTAAGAAGAGCTCACCTGAAAGATCAAATGATCCACGCGATCGGACACACGGAAGAAAAAGAAGCCAAAGATGAAAAAATCACAGATAGCGATATAAAAGAAGAACTAACGGTTATTGGAACCGACCTAAACAAAGGATTCCATGGGAAAGAATCTCGAAATATTGCAGATCTCGCAGAGGTATTGGATGACATGCAGGGTGAAGCTGACAGAGAGGGATTGAGCTCCATAACAGGAGTCAGCCAAAGTGGAAAACAAGAAACCGCAAGGGGTATGAAAGATACTGCAGAAAGAGCACAACGACGAATAGAAGAATTAAAAGACCAACGCCTTCAAGGAAAAGTGAAAGAAGGAAAACTCGATGAAAAAGTTATGGATTTGAGTGATGCCAGAGAAACAAAAGAAGCCAGGAAAAGACGTCGACAAACTGTCCTCAAAAACAGAGACCACCTAAGGCACGCCGCTTAGCCCAAGTGACCATTATCACTTCATTTTTGAGAAAATTCTCTTATACTACATCTGAAATTTAATTTTAATTTTTTCAACATGACAGAAGCAAACAAAACATACGACATAATAATTGTCGGAACTGGAATGGCCGGACTAGCCTCGGCAATCTACGCAAAACGTTTCGGAATGGAGACGCTTGTTATCGGGGAGCTCCAAGGTGGAACGATTACACAGACTCATCTCGTAGAAAATTACCCAGGATACAAATCAATTTCAGGATTTGAACTTGGAATGAAATTCATAGAACATGCTGCATCGGTTGAATCAGAAATCAAGAGCACAAAGGTCACAAACATCACTCATACAAAGGCTGGAATATTTGAAGTAGAAACTGCAAAAGGAGAAAAATTACTTACTTACTCTGTGCTACTTGCAACCGGACTCGCACACAGAAAACTCGGCGTTCCAGGAGAAGCAAAGTACACAAACAAAGGAGTCTCATACTGCGCAACTTGTGATGGCCCACTTTTCCGCGGAAAAAAAGTCATAGTTGTAGGTGGTGGCGACTCAGCTTTCAAAGAATCATTATTCTTGGCAGAACATGCCGAGCATGTGACAATCATGTACAGAAGAGGAGAAGAAAATCTTCGCCCAGAACCAATCAATGCACAGCGTGTTGAAGCGCACCCAAAGATCGATCTTATGCTCAACACTGTAATCAAGGAAATCAAAGGCGATGAAAATGTAATCACAGAACTCCTAATCGAAGATGCTTTAACTTCTGAAACTTCAACATTCGAAGCTCAAGGTGTTTTCGTAGAGATCGGCGGCGAAGCCCGCTCAGCTCTAGGAATTGACCTTGGCTGTAACCTTGACGGACGAAAACAAATCATAATCGACCGCTACTCAAGAAGCTCAGTCCCTGGAGTTTTCGCAGCCGGAGACGTCACGGATTCTGAATGGAAACAAGGAGTAATCTGTGCAGCCGAAGGAGCCGCCGCGGCCTACGCCGCATACGGATATGTGAATAAGAAAAAGTTGGAAAATTAAAAAATGGCCCAAGACCTAAAGCACATCACAGAGGAATCATACAAATACGGATTCACGTCCAATATTGAAACTGAGTTTGCACCGAAGGGTTTGAATGAAGATATTATTCGGTTTATTTCAGATAAAAAAGATGAGCCGGATTGGCTACTTAAATGGAGGCTTGATGCGTACAAAAAATGGCTCGAAATGACAGAGCCCACTTGGGCAAATATCACCTACCCTAAAATCGATTTTCAAGAAATCATCTATTACGCAGCTCCAAAGAAAAAACTAAAATCACTCGACGAAGCAGACCCAGAACTTCTTCGCACTTTCGAACGCCTCGGAGTCCCATTAAAAGAAAGAGAAGCTCTCGCGGGAGTAGAGACAAAAGGCGCCAACTCAAAAGGAGTTGCAATAGACGCAGTACTCGACTCAGTCTCAGTAGCAACAACTTTTACAAAAAGCCTCGCAGAAAAAGGAATTATATTTTGTTCATTTTCAGAGGCAGTCAAAAACCACCCGGAACTAGTAAGAAAACACCTCGGAACAGTTGTGCCAAAAGATGACAATTACTACGCAGCCCTCAACGCCGCAGTATTTTCTGATGGATCATTTTGTTACATTCCCGCAGGAACTCGCTGCCCACTGGAGCTCTCTACATATTTCCGAATCAACGCAGCCAACACTGGGCAATTCGAACGCACCCTCATAATTGCAGAAGAAGATAGTTATGTGAGTTATCTCGAAGGCTGCACCGCCCCAGCGAGACCGGAAAATCAATTGCATGCAGCGGTTGTCGAAATAATTACCGAAGCTAATGCAGAAGTAAAATATTCAACAGTACAAAACTGGTACCCCGGCGACGCGCACGGCCTCGGCGGCATCTACAACTTCGTAACCAAACGAGGAATCTGCAAAGGCGAAAATTCAAAAATCTCATGGACCCAAGTCGAAACCGGATCAGCTATCACATGGAAATACCCAAGCACAATTTTGAAAGGAGATAATTCATCTTCAGAGTTTTATTCAGTCGCCCTCACCTCGCATCACCAACAAGCCGACACCGGAAGTCGAATGATCCACATAGGAAAAAATACCAAAAGTACAATAATTTCAAAAAGCATCTCCGCAGGGCACAGTTCAAATACATATAGAGGGCTCGTCCGAGTAGCACCAACTGCAGAAAACGCCAGAAATTATTCACAATGTGATTCACTACTTATAGGAGACGCCTGCTCCGCACACACAATCCCAAAAGTTGAAAACGACTGCCAAAGCGCAACAACAGAACACGAAGCCACTACTTCAAAGATTTCAGAAGACCAGATTTTTTACTGCAACCAAAGAGGAGTAGACACAGAAAAAGCCGTCTCCCTAATTGTAAATGGATTCTGCCGAGACATATTAACTCACCTGCCACTCGAATTCGCCGCCGAAGCCCGAAAACTACTGGAATTGAAGTTGGAAGGGTCAGTCGGCTAAAGAAAAGGAACTTCACGACAATATTCTTCTTCAAACCCTAAGGAAACGGCTTCAAAACAATTATTTGCATTAAAAGAAAGGCAATCGATTCCAGATGGATCATAAGCAAACATCCAATGAGTGTCATTTTCAGGGATCTGAGAAAGATCTTCAAGTAACTCACGGGCAACAACAAATGTTAACCCTGAAGTTGTCTTAACCTCTATACCAACCAAATCACCAGACTTTGGATCCTGAATTTGCGTAAAACCTTCTATGCAAAACACCCCCTCTTTAATTCTTTCACGCACAACTCCAGTGAAAATAAGAACTGCCCCTGCCGCAAGCGCCAAAGCAAGCGCAACCAAAGGAGATAATTTCTTCATATCAGCGGTAGTCAATCTCCCCTCCGCTCTACTTTTTGGCCTTCGTTCAGCTGTCATAATATTTCTTATTAAGAATGAGATAAAAGGCTATCAATTAAAAATATTTTCGTCAAACAAAACAGGTTGCAAAATAGCGAAAAAACCTATGATTAATGCCAAAAATCTATTATACTCCTGCCCCGAATAATAAAAATTCGACCAAAAAATATGCTACAAATCAAGGATTTACATATCAAAGCAGATGATTCGACTTCTCCAATAATAAAAGGCCTCAATCTTGAGGTCCGCAAAGGTGAAGTTCATGCAATTATGGGCCCAAACGGCACTGGGAAAAGCACTCTCGCTTCAACTCTCGCAGGAAAACCTAAATACAGCGCGACCGAAGGGAGCGTTACTTTCAATGGAAAAAACTTACTCGAATTAAGCCCCGAGCAACGCGCAAGAGAAGGGGTTTTTCTGGCATTTCAATATCCAGTAGAAATCCCCGGAGTAAACACTATGAATTTCTTAAAAACTGCACTAAATGAAATTCGTGAATACCGAGGAGAAGAGCCACTGTCCGCCGCAGAGTTCATAAAACTCGCGAAGGAAAAAAACGAACTAATAGGAGTCAATGAAAGCCTCATGCAACGAGGCCTAAACTCAGGATTTTCCGGAGGAGAAAAGAAAAAAAACGAAATTTTCCAAATGGCAGTACTTGAACCAACCCTCGCGATTTTGGATGAAACCGATTCAGGACTGGATATCGATGCTCTAAAAGTAGTCGCAGACGGCGTGAACCGCCTACGATCAGAAGACAACGCAATCATCATTGTCACACATTATCAACGCCTGCTCGACTACATCAAACCTGACTATATCCACGTAATGCACGATGGACGCATTGTAAAATCAGGAGGAAAAGAATTGGCGATCGAGCTCGAACGCAAAGGATACGACTGGTTAAAATCATGATAAAAATGATTAAAAAAACACTTCAAATTCCTACCGGCAAATCAGAAACAATAACCCTCGAAGAGGATAAAATGTCTCTGAAAATTTCTGTAATGGCAGGAGCTTCCCTCATAATTTATGACATTCAAACCGAAGAAAAAGACACAAGTCGAGAAGTTGAAATTACCCTAGAAGGAGAAAATTCAGAAGCAAAAGTTTATGGCTTATATATCCTAAAAGGCAGAGCTAAAGCTGCGAGTAAAATTCAAATAAAACACCTGAAAAAGAACTGTAAAAGTTCACAGATTTACAGAGCAATTCTTGACGACAATTCACAAGGAAATTTCGAAGGAAATATATACGTCGCCAAAGAAGCTGCTGGCACTGAAGCAACTCAAGAAACAAAAACATTACTCTTATCTGAAGGAGCAAAAGTAAAAGCTCTCCCAAAACTCGAAATATTTGCAGAAGACGTAATTTGCCGTCACGGAGTAACGAGTGGCCAAATCGATGAAGATACATTATTTTATATGCGCTCCCGCGGAATCAGCGAACACAAAGCAAAGGAACTTCTCACGCTTTCATTCCTCTCAGAAGTCCTGGACAAAATTCATCTCCCAGATACAAAACTAAAAGAATTCAAAAAAGATTGCTTACATATTTACTCATGACATTTGACCCAAAAACAATCAGACAAAAGTTCCCAATCCTAGAACGAAAAATGAATGGACATCCGCTCGTTTATTTCGACAATGCTTCAACAACTCAAAAGCCACTCAGCGTCATAAATGCAGTCAGCGATTATTACAAAAATCATAATGCAAATGTCCACAGAGGAGTTCATACATTAAGCCAAAATTCAACTGACCTATACGAGGGCGCAAGGAAAACTGTGGCAAATTTCATAAATGCAGATCCGAAAGAAATCGTATTCACAAGCGGCACCACAGAAGCGATCAATCTAGTCGCAATGACATTTGGAAGAAGAAATATTTTGAAAGAAGATGAGATGATAATCTCAGTTGCAGAACACCATTCAAATCTCGTCCCTTGGCAAATGTTATCCGCTTTGACCGGCATGACTATCCGAGTAATTCCCGTCACAGACAAAGGTGAATTCGATATAGAAGCTTACAAAAATTTACTCTCAGAAAAAACCCGCCTGGTCGCAATAACGCACATGTCAAACACACTCGGAACAATCAATCCAATCAAAGAAATTATAAAATTAGCTCACGAAAATAACACCCTCGTACTAATCGATGGAGCTCAGGCGACACCGCACATAAATCTCGACATGCAGGATCTCAATGCAGATTTCTACTGCTTTTCTGGCCACAAAATGTACGGTCCAACCGGCATTGGAGTTCTATATGGAAAAGATGAAATCCTATCTGAAATGATCCCATACAAAGGAGGCGGCGACATGATTGAACGTGTGACTTTAGAACGCTCAGACTACAAGAATTCACCATACAAATTCGAAGCAGGTACTCCCAACATCGCCGGAGCAATTGGCCTCGCAGAAGCTATAAAATTCCTCCAAGAAACAAGCCTCCAAGAAATCCAAAAACACGAAAATGAATTACTAGAACACGCCACAAAGGAACTTCAAAAAATCGAAGGAATTCGAATAATCGGAGAAGCTAAAAACAAGGGTCCGGTACTATCATTCACTGCCCACAATCCCAAAACATCCGCCTCAATCCATCCATACGACATAGGAACCCTTCTCGACAAATACGGCATAGCAGTACGCACAGGTCAACATTGCACAGAACCCTTAATGGACTATTTCAAGATCCCAGGCACAGTCAGAATCTCATTCGCCTGCTACAACACTTTAGAAGAAATTGATACATTCATAGAGGCTCTCAAAAAAAATCTCGCATTACTTTCATGACAAAAACAATCAACCAAATCCAGGACGAAATAATTAAAGAATTCGAATTGTTCGATAATTGGGAAGACCGATATGAACACTTAATCAACCTAGGCCAGGAACTACCTCCTCTACCAAAAAAATTAAAAACAGAAGACACCCTCGTCCCAGGATGCCAGTCAAAAGTATGGCTACACATTAGCTCACAAAACGCTACTTTGCACCTCCAGGGTCAAAGCGACGCCCTGATCACAAGCGGCCTACTCGCCTTAATTTTACGCATCTTCAACAATCAACCTCCAAAAGAAATCCAAAACGCAGAACTGTATTTCATAGACCGCATCAAGCTCGCAGAACACCTCTCCCAAACTCGCGCCAATGGGCTTTATTCGATAATTCAGAGAATTAAAGATTACACTATCAAGTGTTGACATACCTCTGACATTAGTCCAAAATACCTTCTTCGCATTTTAAGTAAATCCAATGAATGCAGAAACCATTCACATGCCGGACAGAGATGCTTTCAGCATACACACAATCATTAAAGGAGACTCTCCTGAAGAAGTTAGTAAAGCAGCAGGGGAACCTATGATAGACGTAGAAATAGGAGGTCCACTCATCCACGGAATAATTTTGAGAAATACCGAAACTCCCAGCGAACAGACTCTCGAACTATCAGTAGAATTCCTTACAGTAAGACTTCCCCTTAGAAAAATATTAGGGTCGTACATCCAAGGCCTAGGAATAGGAATACTAGATCGCAATTGGGACAAACCTATAGAAGAAATATCAAGCATAGAAGAAGCCGCTGGAAGCGGCTGGACAGGTATCAATATGAGAAAATTTCAACTGGCAATATGCAGAGAAGTTCTAGCAATAAAAAAACAAATTACAGAAATAATTGATCTTCCTGAATGGGTGATATCAATAATAGAAGATGTAAAAATAGGAATACTCGGACCACAAACAAAACCTGAAAACGATTACGAAGATGATGACGATGAATGGGGTAACGAAGACGATTACGAGGATGATTATGGATGGGATGATGATAACTGCGATGACGATAACGACAAAAACAGAGTACCAAGTCTACAAATAGACGAAGAAGCTAAAACAATAAGGGTATCTCGCTTCGAACTAAATCGATTCGTAAATCAAAGTCTTCAATCAATTGTAGATCTAAAAGAAGCCGGCGAAAGAGATGGCTGGACAGTAATACATATAGAGGATCTATAAACCCCTTGCCTTAAAATAAGAGATTCGATAGTTTGGACGCCCGAATAGCTACCCAAATATTTTTTGAGACATCAGCATGCCAAAGAAAACGAAACAACCAAAAGAAGTCGACTTGAAAGACAAAATAATAAAAGCTCTCCAAAAGGTCTATGACCCCGAATTGGCTGTAAACGTATATGACCTCGGATTAATTTACGACATTACGATAACTCCACAAAAAAAGGTTCACATTCTGATGACTCTCACAACTCCCTTCTGCCCTTTTGCAGATATGTTTCCAATAGAAATTGAAACGGCAGTCCGCGAAATCCCAGAAATAACAGACACCGAAGTAGAAATCACATTTGACCCACCTTGGGACCAAGAAATGATGTCCGACGACGCCAAACTCGAACTAGGATTCACGATTGAGTTGTAGCGCTTGACTTTTCGGCGTAAAAGTTTATAATGCTACCTTATTTAACATGAAAAAATGACCATAGAAATCGACAGAAAAGATTTTCCAATCCTTCAACTCTTGGATGGTATCGCAGAAAGAAAGCCGGGAATGAAAATTCCAACAGAGGTATCAAATGCAATGTTGGAACTAAGAGATGATCTTTGCACTACTCTAGGAAAAGATATACCTTTTTCAAAAATTGAGTCTCTAGAGGATGTTAACAGAATCCTCAATACTATCTTTACAACCATCATAGAAACTCAAACGGAAAAAGAGGGGGAAGAGGGGAAAGGGAAAGAAAAGAAACTAAAAATGATCCAAGATGCACTCAAAGAATTTTTCGAGAAAATGGAAGAAGCAATGCCAAATCTACTGAACAAACTAGATGTTAACGATCTTAGAAGCATTATAAAAATTGCCGAAAGAATCGATTCTTTCGATCTTAAAGATCTTCTATATGTACAGCCTGAAGACCCAATTGAAGTAGCTGCCCAAATGACAGAATCACGTACAGGAATGCAAAAACACCTCACTTGGCTAGAAAGACAAAAGGTTAATTTAGATCCAAACCCATTTAGAAATATCGATCCAACAGAATGGCAAATATCACCAAGAAGGATCAAACGCCTAATAACAGAACATCGGAAGTCAATATTTCCATTATTCGGACCAGCAATAGCAATAGCTTTATTCATGGAAGAAATATTAAACCCAGATGGCCCTATACAATATAGCAATGAAACACCCGAAAACATCTTTATGGCAATATGTGCCTTTGCTTTCGTTGCTTATATATTTAAATATAGTCCGAACGAATCACCAAATATAAATGCCAGAACCGTACAAGCCTTACCAAGTCTGAGCACACTAGGAAATCCGGAAGAACTCGAAAAAATAGAAGGAGGAAAAATCATTAATGCTCAACTACTATTCAACAAAAAAGTAAAGGGACTCTCAAAAGAAATAAGTCCAAAAGAACTACAAGAAATACTTAAGCTAAGGAGCCGATTGATGGCAGGTATTAAAGCCTTAGAGGATAGTAAAGCAAGAACCGATTCAGATAGAATACTAGAGGGTATTATAGAAATAACGGCACAAGCAGATGCAGAACAAGAATTAGAAGAATTTGTCAGAGCATGCAGGGGCCAAGCAAAACAATCAGAATTAGAACCTGCCAAAGAACCAGAAAGAAGAAATCCAGCCAAAGTAAGACAATAGTACTTCCACTTGCCCACCACCTGAAATAATTGTACAGCCTGCAGGCTATACAACTTCTTTGACATATGTTCAAGTAGAGAGGGTTTCTTAAAAATATCTTTTCGAGTAGATTTAATTCTTCGGCATTTTCCCATCAAATTATTCATTATGAACCATCGGATCCAACTAGATATAGATGAACTCAAAAAAGCGCGAGACTTGATCGCACAGTCTAGTCGTGTGCTTATAATTTCACACCGAAATCCCGATGCGGATTCGATAGGGGCAAATAGTTCAGTTCGAATTGCATTAGAAAGCATGGACAAAACTGTTTCTTCTGCATGTGCAGATCCAGTCCCGGAAAATTTACAATTCATGAAATATGGAGATCAATTTCTACAAGATTTAACATGGCAAAGAATCCAAGAATACGACCTGATAATTACAGTGGACTGCGGAGCTCACTATCTCGTGAAATATCATGAAACTATTCCACAAATTCTTTCAAAAGAAATCCCAATCATAAACATAGATCACCATGCCTCAAACGATCTTTTTGGAAATGCAAACATCCTAGATAGAGAGGGGGCGTCAACAACACTTGTCCTATATTTTTTCTTTAAATTTTTAGGAGTAGAAGTTAACACAGACATGGCAACTTCAATGCTTGCAGGGCTCTACTTCGACACCGGATCGTTCAAACATTCAAACACATCTTCAGAGGTTTTGGCAGTCACTTCACACCTGATGCACAAAGGAGCTGACTACAAATTAATAGTAAACCATTTATTCAAAACCACATCGATAAATCGACTCAAATTATGGGGTCGCGCGCTCAGCCGCGCGCGCCTGAATGACAAAGACGTACTTGTTTCGAACATCACAGAAGAGGATTTAAAAGAACTTGAGCTTGAACCAAACGACCTGTCCGGAGTTATTGATTACCTAAACTCAACCCCCGATTCAAAATTCTGCATACTTCTCACAGAAGACATGAAAGGAAACATAAAAGGCTCATGCCGAACCCTCCGAGACGATGTCGACCTCAGCAAAATCGCCGGAGTATTTGGCGGCGGCGGCCACCGCAAAGCCGCCGGCTTCACAATCCCCGGCCACCTTGAAGAAGAGGTTGTGAAGAAGATCAAGATTAAATAGTATTAGTTCAATTAAAAACTAATCTTTATCACCAATGGCAAAAGTACTTTTAATAATTGCACCGGAGAATTTTCGAGATGAAGAATATTTCGAACCGAAAGAAGTTTTAGAAGCAGCAAGGCACGAAGTGATAACTACTTCAAAAACGCTCCGGGCAATAAGTGCAATTGAAAAAAAAGAAGTAGAAGTTGATGTGCTTTTTGAAGAACTTTTCACAGCAGATGGCACATCAAAAATCGAAGACTACGATGCAATAGCATTCATAGGGGGCGGAGGCGCACAGACCTACATCGATGACAAGCGAGCTCATGCACTCGCATGGGATACATACAACTCAAGAAAAATTGTCGCAGCAATTTGCTTAGCTCCAGTAATACTGGCCAAGGCAGGACTTTTAACTGGCAAACGCTCTACGGTTTGGTCGGGGGCCAAGCAAGACCTCTGTGATGGAAACTGTATTTACCAAAGCGATGACGTAGTCATAGACGGCCGAATAATCACCGCAAACGGCCCACATGCCGCAACAGAATTTGGACAAGCAATTGCAGAGAAACTTAGCCAGAATTGACATCTAACGTAAAAACGTTAATATACCATCTTCTTTGATAAACATATTTAAATGATAGAACTTATTAGTGAGCCTACAAACTGGGGAATAGCTAAAGCGGCATTAGAACATCAAGGCGTCCAGTCCCCGATATTTGAAAAAATATATGAGGAAGAACTAGTACAGGTTTATCAACTAGACAGTCTCCGTGACCTAAGAATTAAAGGACCAACGGTACAATTGATTGTAATAACCAGAATAACACTAGGAGGTGCTATAGCCGGAACGATAGATGCCATAATAACTTCAGATGAAATAGATGAAGTAATGAAAGTTGCTATAGAAGCCCTCTCACTAATAACAAAAATATTAGGCAAAGGAAAACCAGAATTCATCATAGGCTTTAAACCTGTCTCAGAAGAAGAGAGTCTACCAAATTATCACTGAAGCTCCTCCAAAAAACCTGAAACATCATAATGCTTCACTTCATCCACAAGGATGCTGGTTTCAAGACCTTCCCGGGATTTTAGACGTTCCATAAAACTTGGCATTGTTGGGTCTCGATAGAGAATTCCCATAGCAAGACTATCATTCATATCATGAGCTGCTTCACGAGCCATTTCGAGATCCGCAGAGTTGTAACCTTCTATATCCTCTACAAATTTTAGACGATCCCAAAACCATTTCGAAGGAGTGGCTTTGTTGTAAGTTGGGCAAACCTGCATAACTTCCACAAATGCAAAACCTTTGTGATTTAACGCCTCACGGAAAATCTTTGTCATATGTTTCATATCTCCAGAAAAAGTCCGAGCGACAAATGAAGGCTCGAGACCAAGTGCAAATTCAGATGGATTCATAGGCTCTGTCGTCACTCCATCGGGAGAACCATTCATAGCGTAACCTTTTCGCGTAGTTGCTGAAGCTTGACCAGTTGTCAGCCCGTAATTTTGATTATTATGAAGAACAAATAAAACCGGGTAATCATTTCGAACTGCGTGCACCAGATGATTTATTCCCTCACTCATAGTTCCGCCATCACCTGCAATTGCTATCACTTTGAGGTTTGTGTTTGCCACGGCCGCACCTGCCGCCGCAGAAATAATTCGTCCGTGCAATCCATGAAGTGAATACGTTCCCATCTTGTCAGATCCATTCCCATTGCAACCGATATCATAACAAAGAAGCAAATCTTTGACGCCCAGTCCTTCAAAAGAAAAGGCACGCTTGAGAGCATTCTGGATTCCCATGTTTCCACAGCCAGAGCACCACGTAATTTTCTCTTCATTATCAAATGACGCATATTGCGCCCTCTTTTCAGCAAGGCCTTTCAGATATTCCGTACAATTGTTTTTCGGGTCACATGTCATAGTTTATTTTCAATAATAAATTGCATCGTTTCCTCAAGGAAAAATGGTCGCCCATTGTATTTCAAAAATCGTTTTTTGAATTTGAACAAGACTCCTTCATCTTGAAGTTTTAATTTAATCAAATCTCCGAACTGACCAGTATAATTCCCCTCGATCAGACAGACATTTTTATTCCTAGCTATGAATTTTTTCAGCATATCAACTTTCAATGGATACACATATTCGAAGTGCAAATAATTCACTTTTATATCATCAGCCGCACATTCTTTTATCACATCTTTCATTGCATTTTTCGTACTCCCCCAGCCAATAAACGAGATCTCAGCCTTTTCATTTACACCATAAACTTCTGGCTCCGGCAGACAATTGAAAATCGCATCCATTTTCTTCATTCTCTTGGCATACATAGCCCTACTCGTGTCCGCCTCCTCTGTCAATCGACCATCTTCCAAGTGCTCATCTCCATTCCCAAAATAGTAGGTCTCTGAACTCCCAGGAGCCCATCTTTTTGAAACTCCACTCTCAGTAATTTTAAATCGATCCGTTCTTTCAAGGTTTTGAAGTTCTTCTTCATCCATGACAAGTCCGCGATGAATTTCAATATCACCTGTGGCAAAAGTTGGCACTGTCGACTTGGTTTCTGCAACAACTTTCTCTGTTAAGAAAATCACCGGTACCTGAAACATTTCTGCCAAATTAAATGAATGTTGAATCAATTCAAAACAAGAATTCTGATCACTAGCTGCCACAACAATTTTTGGATATTCACCATGCCCAGCATGAATTGCGAGATTGAGGTCGCCCTGCCCCGTCCAAGTAGGAAGCCCTGTTGCAGGCCCTGGTCTCTGTGCGACCACGGTAACAAGCGGAGTCTCTGTCATCCCCGCAAGAGTGATTGTTTCGGTCATCAGATCATAACCACCGCCGGAAGTCCCGGTGAACGCACGGGTCCCCGCAAACATCGCTCCGAATGCCATCTGAGCCGCAGTGATCTCATCTTCCGCCTGCTTCACCACCATTCCAGTCTTCTCTGCCATCAACGCCAAATGCGTCAAAATCGAACTCGCCGGACTCATCGGATACACAAAATATCCACGCACTCCACATTGCACAGCTCCCAGAGCAATCGCATGATTTCCATCTAGCAAAATTGTTTCTGGCACCTCTTCAGGCACCTCAATTTCCATCTCAGGAAATTCAACTTTCTCCACATCACTACCCTCACACGCAAACTCACCCGCGTACCCAGTCCTCAAAATCTCCAAATCAATTTTCAAAAGATCCGGCTTCGAAGCAAACTGCTCACTCACCTGATCTTCCAAAACTTTCAAATCAAATCCAAGCACTTTCCACATCATCCCAAGAAGCACCATATTTACCATGAGCTCATTTCCTCCATGAAAAAAAGCCACCTGCCGACCAGGCAGATAAACCAACTTTACATCACGAGTCGCTGCTCGCTCCTCCAAATCTTTCAGTCTTTCGCGCTTCTCATAACCATGCACAAGAATTCCACCTTCACGAATCGTATCCACATATTCATCCAACCCCACTCTATCCAGCGCCATCACCACATCCACCTCCTGCGACAAACAATGCAAAGGCTCCTTGCTAAAATCAATCTGCACATTCGAATGCCCACCTTTTATGAGAGATGGATATTCTCGATCAAGATTTATATAAAATCCAAGTCGCTTCAAAGCTTTCGACAAAATCGTCCCGACGCTCACAAGCCCCATTCCACTTTCTCCCGCTATTTTTATTGTAGTCCGACTCATAGTTTTAAATTTATGTTCCAGAGTGTTCTAAAAAGTCACAAAACTGCCCAATCCAAAGAGGAATCAACCGATCCAAATGGGTCGCCGGATTTCCACTGATACGCAGCGGCCGAAACACTAACTCCGCCCCAACCCCAGTCAAAAGCTCCTCCAAAATCGGCACTGAAGCTATATGGTAATGATCGTCATATTTGGCTTCTCCAAGCCCCACAACTATGCATTTCTTACCTTTTAAATCACGTCCAGAAAGCTCTTTCAAAAAAGGCTTCAAATCCATCTGCATCTCTCCATGCCCATAAGTCGGCGCTGCAATCATCATCACATCACATTTCTCAATTTCAGCAAAAACCTCATCAAGCAAATACTTCTCAATCCTCATCAACTTAACCTCATGCCCTCGCTCCTCAACCCCATCAGACACAGCCTCAGCCACGATCTCAGTGTTCCCACCAGTCGTCCCATAAATTAGAAGAATCGAAGCCATTTGATACAGTTAAATTCAAGGAGAAATCCTACCATAACCACAATACAAAAAAAACAGGAAATCACAACCCTAATCACCAATTCAACCAATACTTTTTCCCTCCCATTCACAAAACTCCCACAAAGGACAATCCATGCATTTAGGCCGCCGAGCCGTACATGTCTTCCTGCCATGAAAAATAATCTGCAAATGCCCATCAATCCACTTATCACGAGGTAAAACTTCCCGCAGAGCCATTTCAGTTTTCTCAGGGGTTTTCGTTCCTCCTGGCCCAAGTACCCCATTTACCAATCCCAACCTATTCGAGATTCTATGTACATGCGTATCCACAGGCACCGCCGGAATCCGAAACCACTGGCAAAGTATCACTGAAGCAGTTTTCCGACCAACCCCAGGAAGCTCCACCAATTCTTCCAAAATATCAGGCACTTTCCCATCATATTTTTCTATAAGCCCATGACACATCCCCATAATATTCCGAGCTTTAGCATTATAAAATCCACAGCTTTTAATAATTTTCTTCAATCCTTCTTCCCCCAATTCCAAAATTTTCTCAGGAGAATCGTAAAGCACCCCCATCTCACCTTCATTGCATCCCATTTTTCCAAACAAATTCGGTGTCACCATATTCACCCTGACATCCGTACACTGAGCTGACAAAATCACGGCCACAAGTAAAGTAAACGCATCCTTATGATCTAGAGCCGGCACAGGATCTGGAAACTCCCGCTCCAAAATCTCCATTATTTTCAAAACTTTTTCCTGCTTCATTTTCAAAAAATTTATTTTTCAGTCTTTAAACACTTCCCATACAAAAAAGTATGACAAGCATACTAAAAATATATCAAAATCTCCAACTTCAACACTAGCAAGTGGAATTTTTGAACAAAAAAGCGTCAACTGAATAATAATTTCGAGAAAAATCCAAGTTATCCCAACAAAAATCATCGAAAACCATTCAAACATAACCCCCAGCCATCCCGACAGAAAATCCAAAACAAACGCAATAGCCCCGCTTCCCATGCTCAGAGGGATAAAAGGCGCTACAAGCACATTTGCCATCGGAGAAACAATAGAGAGCCGCCCAAAGTGAAATAAAATCACGGGTAAGGTCGTGATCTGCGCAGCAATTGTCATCTGCAAAGCCTCACGAATTCCCATCTTTTCAGGAATACACAACCGACAACCCAAAAATTCAATACTCCACGAAAACCATTTATCAATCTTTGGCGCCACATAAATAATCCCACAAGTAGCTACAAAAGAGAGCTGAAACCCAACGTCATATGGAAGGATTTTCGGATTCCACAAATTCATCAACAAAGCCGACATAAGCAGCGTCAAAGTTACCTTAGTCGACCTACCAAAAAACAAAGCAACAAGCCCAATCGAACCCATAATCGCCGCACGCACCACAGCTGCAGACATCCCTACTAATACAGTAAATCCAATCACAAATCCTACAGAAAGTACCACTTTCCACCGCCGCGAAAACCGAGCAAAAGCCACCCCAACCAGCACAATCACAAGACTAATATTATACCCAGAAATAGCAATAATATGTGTAAGTCCAGTAATATTAAATGCCTCAATAAGATAATCTGGAATCCCCTTCCGCGCCCCAAGTAGAAGCCCTGATTCAAAACTTGCATATGGCTCCGCCCACAATTTATTAATCCTCTCTTGCACCCCTTCTTTCAACCAAAAAATCACTCCAAAAAAAGGATTAGAAACCTCATTTCCTACAACCCGCACACGAGGGTTTTTCACAACCCCATAAACACCATATCTCTCAAGATACTTTTTATAAGAAAAATCTTCAGTTTCAAACGGCTCTTCAAGCAGCCCCTTAACCTCAAGTTTATCCCCATAAAAATACCTAGGATATTTCGAAACATTCAACATTGCCCTCCCTTTCAAACCATCAAAACAACCTCCTTCTACACAATCTTCCACCTCCACAATCAATTTCTGCCCACTTCGCCGCACATCCACCTCCGCCACAATTCGAACTCGCCAATTCACCTCATCCCCCACATAAAACTTCACCCCAAACACATCATCTCCACTCAAAAAACTCCCATTAAAATAAAGAATCCCTGCCACAAAAACCATCAAAAGCCCAACCCTAGACCTCAAAACAACACCTAAAACTATTAATCCCAAACTCACAAACTGCATCCGCCTACCAAAAAACACACCATCTCCAAATAAAAAAGAAAAGAATATCTCGGAAACCAAAATCCCAAGCAAAAATGCTAACACAAGCCTAATAATTCGCTTCGAATCAACCACAAAACATAATTAAAAACTAAATCTCCTCCTCCTATACCAAACAAAATTAAAAAAACTTTAAAAAACTACACCTAAAAAACACACCGTACACTTGACAATTTAGCTTAAATGCGTATAATAATACTTAGGTTATTATCAATAGTTGATAAACAAAATTATGATAAAGATCTCAGATATTAGTATAGAAAAATTGAGAAATGGAGAATTCCAAGATGAATTGCCTGAATTCTTCGAATTAGAAAGTTGTATTGAAGATAACCGATGGCACAGCGATGAATCTGTCTTTACTCATACATTAAAAGTTTTAGAAGAATTGGGAATATTGCTGGGAACCGTAAATGATAGAGTTAGTTCTTATTTAGGCCAGACTGTCGAAATCTACTCAAGAAAAGATTTGCTTTTTCTTGGAGCACTCTTCCATGATATTGCCAAAGCTGAAACCTTAACCGAAGAGGAAGGTGTCACCTCATGCCCAGAGCACGAAGAAATGGGCTCTAAAAAAGTAAGAAGGATTTTGGACAGATTTGATTTATCAGAAGAAGAAAAAACTATCGTAACTAATATAGTAAGATACCACGGTGAAATTCACGGCATCCTAAGCCCAGAAAACGATGAAATTGAAAATCAACTTACCGAGTTTAGATCTAGACACCAAGAAATTTTCACAGAATTAATCTTATTAGGAATGTCTGACACTTTTGGAAGCCAACTAGAAGACAATCATCCAGAAGATTATAATTTTAGAAGAGATTCCTACGAAAGGATAATTGACAACCCATGCTAAATACATATAATAGCATCTAAAATTCACATTTAATTCAAAAACTATGACAACACCTACAATAGAAATCGGTAAAACATGGCCAAGCTGGGTGCCAGATAGAGATCGACAAGTGTCGGCAGCCTGGAGAAATGTAGAAGAAAAGACATGCGCTGAATGTTCATTTTTCAGAAGCCAAAAAGACGATCTAGGCAGAGGTGAGCTTCCAGTTGAAATTGGTCAAGCGCATACAAACACACGCGACCAAATAGGCAGATGCTGCTACGGAAGAACAGAAGCTGACACTAACAAGATGAATGGCGCACCTGAATGCGAAAAAGACCCATACAGCGAACCCATAATAAGATGGGGCATTGCTACAGCATTACAACAAGGTAAAATTACAAAATTTCATGCAAGAACAGCCTTAAGTTTCATAGAAGAAGATAACCTAGAAGACGCCGCCCTAGCCCTAGAGCTAGCACTTAATCGTGAACAATCTTAAATCAACTAAGTAATGAAAGTTGCATCAGAACCTAAAGAAATGTGGAGAGATCTAGAAATCACTCCTGCAACACTAAATGATGTATTGGCAGAACTACTAACTGACGACGTTTTAACAGCTCAACAAGTTGGTAAAATAAGAATGAAAGCTTTAAAAAATGATAAAATAAAAGCAACAGAGCTGCTTAAACAAATACTAACAACAAAAGCAACTCGTGAAAGCAAAGAAAGAGAAGATGCAAAACAAGTTCAAATAGAAAAAGATAAATCTCACGCAACAGAAGTTGCGACAACGCTGGCCGAAGCAATCACATGCTTTGCCGGAGAAAGTGATTGGACGGGAAATGAACCTTTAGAGATAAAAGTCACAGATGCAAAAACTGAGACAGCATATATATACGAAATACGAAAAGGAAATGATGAAACTGGCAAATGGATAACAATCCAAGAAAAGCTAAGTAGTAATCCAGGGCTAGTACGTACATTCCTTTTAACAAAAGAAAAAGATATCTGGAAATACGAAGACCCTTGCCTAATAAAATACGGTGAATCTTCACTGCACCTCTTGGAAGAAGCTTCTCAAAAAATCATGTTAGTCTTTCGCACACTGGCAATAACAGTCATAGCAACAAGGCAACAACTAGGGATGGAACTATTAGCATCAATGTTTGACGAAGAACAAGACTCTAACATTCCTGTGCCAACAGGATTTGAACTCACAGTGAAAGAATGCTAAATTGCACTGGCGACACGAAAAAACAAACGTCAATGCAAAACCTAGCAAAATTCATACAAAATCATTTCTGGATCTTTTTTATTGGAGGCATAATTCTTGGGATCAGTGCCCCAGAGCACAGCTCAAGTTTAAGATTTCTACTCGAACCAGCATTGGTATTAATTTTGCTTCTTGTATTTCTAAAACTAGAACTCAAAGAGATATTCAGAGGAATGAAAAACTGGAAATTGATGAGCTACCTGACATTTTTATTTATGATAGCAATTCCAGTAATTACGTATTTTTTGTTTGCATTCGTGGACCAAACCCTAGCTGTAGGATTTCTACTACTCGCGGCAATGCCTCCCGGCACGGCCACCCCAGCTCTGACAGACCTCGTAAAAGGGAATTCCTCTCTCTCAATGAGCATCTTAATAATCTGCTGCCTACTCTCCCCTTTCACAATTCCACTATTATTTCAAATTCTTCCAACGGAAACTCTCAATCTCGAAACAGGTGACATGTTCTGGAAACTCGCAATGCTAATTTTCATACCACTCATCTTATCGATCCCATTAAAAAAATATTTCAACAACACAATTCAAAAAGCTATCCCATATTTTTCCGCAATCAATGTCTTAATAATCTTCTTTTTTATCTACATTGCAATCGGCCCAGAAAGTTCATTTATTATTTCAAATATCGACCAAGTGATATGGCAAATCGTATTACTTTATGTGTTTTTTATAGTTCTTCACTTCATCGGATACGTAACTTGTTTCAAAAAAAACAAAGAAGATAAAATCGCTATAACAGTATCAAATGCATACATGAACAATGGCCTCGCAATAATTCTAGCCACCTTATTTTTCCCTACCCCAATAATAATTTTGACAGTCCTCTCAGAACTCCCATGGTGCACACTACTTGGTCCATTCAAAAAAATCATGAAACAGTAGGTTGACTTCTCTGTATATAATAGTCTAAAATCGAACACTGTTGAAATCAGCAATTAACTAACATATATGTTCGGAAAACAACTAAGTTGGCAAGATGCGGGTGCTCCATCAAATAGAAGAAGCGTCGTCGCAAGAAACGCACGAATCAGGCATACCCACGGAGAAGGAGGGGTAGAAGTTGAACTGCCAATAGGAAGCACATTGAGCGGTCAAGACAATTCATGTGGGCTCATAACATTTACAGTAGACAGTACAAGAATAGATATGGGAAAAGCTGTCGTACCAGTCGAATTGAGAGATGGAAAAGGAGAAATTCAATACGGTGAAACAACGGTAAGAAAACCTGTAGAAGTAGATCGAAGAGCTGGGCAAGGAAATTTAAAAATAACATTCCCACCTGGGACCAGAATCGAAGTCACAGAAAAACACGCCAACGCCGTAACCCTTCAAGTAAGAGGGCAAATAAGAATGAGTATGTCCTCATCACTCTTCCCAGCCGCAGGCATAAGGTGCAGCTAATTTTTTTTGAGCTTAGCAAATTTCTTTCCTTTAATATCATCTTTACGCTGAGAAAGAGTTTTTTTCACGGTTTTCAAAATCAATTTATCATCAGATTTTAGAAGTTTCAGAATCGAATCTTGATCTCCTTCATCAATATAATAAATCGTCAGAGAGATTGCCGCATACTCTCTATCCAACGCAGACTTACTCTCAATATCATTTTTGAGATTCTCTATACGCCAAGCGTATTCTTTATCGGACATGAAATTGCCTGGTGCTTCTTTTTCTTTTTTAACATCAAAAACAGTCCAATTCTTAACATCCGTCGGAGCCATACGATCCAGCTCATGTTCCTCCTCCGCCCCATTCACATAATAGTCATAGCTATATGAATATAAATAGCGGACTCCACAATTAGGACAGCTCGCAAAAGGGTTTTTACGGCGCCGAGTATAGCACTGATCACGCTCTATATTTTCGAGCTTCCAAACCTCCGGTGGAAAACCTGAATTGTTAGCCACATCATCATCCAACTCTCCATTTTTAGTCTCTTCATACTCATAATCCTTGATCTTTTTACAGATCTTACATTTAGAAATCGGAATGTACGCATTTTGTTTGACCATACACCAGTAGTATACAGATACCATGCAATTTTCCATAGCATATCTAGGAAAAATATGTACAATATGGCGGGTTCGAAAAACCTGCAGTTTAAATAACTCAACTTATGTCTTTCAAAGTTAAAAAAATACGAAACATAAAACATATTCACTACAAAAGAGTGGCGAAGAAAGCGCTTAAAAGACATGCGAAAAAACTAAAAAAACACGTAAAATTCAAAAATCTAACGATAATTATAAGTGCACTTATCGTACTTTTATTTGCGATTTTGGTTTTCAAAGTTTTCATATTTGTAAAAGAACTTAGTTTCAAAGATGTCTTTCTTTCATTATTAAATAGGCCGGCAGAAACCGATGAATACAACCATACAAACTTCCTACTATTAGGTAGAGGTGGCGGCATACATGATGGAGCAAACCTTACCGATACGATCATGATTGCCTCATTTGATATCAATGAGAAAAAAGTAGGTGTGCTATCGATTCCTAGAGATCTCTGGGTAAAAACAGAAGAAGTCGGAGACACCAGAATCAACAAAATAGTCGAATTATCACTCGATCAAGGGCATACAGAAGAATACGGTTTGGAATTACTTCGAAGCACTATCGAAGAAATTATTGACGTACCAATTCATTATTACGCACTCATAGATTTCAAAGGTTTTGAAGAGGTTATCGATGACATAGGAGGAGTAGAAGTAGAGGTCCCAGAGAAGCTTTACGATCCATTTTATCCAAAAGATGGGACATATGAATTCGAGCCATTTAGCATTGACGCAGGTAAGCGAATTTTAGATGGAGAAACTGCTCTCAAATACGTACGTAGCCGAAAAACAACTTCTGACTTTGATAGAGCTCGCCGACAAAACGACGTACTCAAAGCTGCTAAAGAAAAACTCATTTCAACAAAAGTACTTTTCTCTAAAAACAAATTAAAGAAACTGTATCAAACCTATCAAGACAATGTGAGCACAAATCTTCAACCATATGAATTCATATATCTCGGCCGACAAACTTCAGGATTCAACACCGAAAACATCGCTCACGCAGTTATCAACGATGACCCATACACAATAGGAGGATTTGTTTACACCCCAGAACGGCAATACTACGGCGGAGCATTCGTTCTCGTACCACAAACTAACACTCTCGAAGAGCTACAAAGATTCGCAATGCTAACTCTTTACAGACCAGATATTTTAATCGAGGACGCCCCAATTCACATGTTAAACGGAACCAAAACGGCGAACTTAGCATATGACACATTGACCCATTTGGAACGATACGGTTTCGACATAATCCGATACGGAAACTCAGAAGAAAAAATTAGCCAAACTGAAATTTATCTTCGCAAACCAGAGGCTTACTCAGAAACCGTACGAGAACTTGAAATAATTTTCAACACTGAAGCAAAAGATGCTGAAGGTACAATATATGACGAAGCCCATTTAACTACAGGAGCAGATGTAATCGTAGTTGTCGGAGAAGAGTACACGCATTTCAAAGAAGAAAATCCAAAACTATTCTACTAATGATAAGATTAAATAAGTTTATTGCCATGTCCGGAATTACTTCCAGGCGCAAAGCAGATGAACTTATTCTCGCAGGAAAAGTTTCTATAAACGGAATTGTCCATACCGAACTCGGCACAAGAATTGATCCAAATGAAGATATCATCAGCATAAACGGCAAAGAACTCGAAGGTCCAAAAGAATTGGTTT
>JABINC010000013.1 GCA_018697675.1 Candidatus Peregrinibacteria bacterium | reverse complement strand
TCAAAATTCTTTATGAGTTTGATGTTTTGGAATGGCCAAAGTGTCAGTAGGGCTTTCCCGCTTATATCGGATTTGGTTATAAAGGCTCTATCTTTGTCATATATGCAACCCGTTGGTGAAAACTGGAAACAATGTCTGGAGTCGCTGGAATGTGACCGATTATCTCCCATTACAAAGTACCTATCGGTTGGGACATTGAAAATTCTTTTGTTCTCGTGAGCAGGGTAGGTATGTCCAAAGTTGTCAGCATTCAGATAAGTTTCATCGATTTTTACTTCTTCTCCTCCGAGTGGAGTTACATATACGAATTTGTCTTTTTTGATTTCGACTTTGTCTCCTGGTATTCCGACAATTCTTTTGATGTAATAATGTTCCCCATCTTTTGGCTTAAATATAACTATGTCTCCGCGTGTAGGGTCTGAAAAAATGTAGCTAATTTTGTTAATTATCATGAATTCTCCGACCGTTGTTCCATTTTCAACGCATTCTCCATTTATCATATTTAATGTGTCGCACATCGAAGGGCCGCTCACTTGAAAAGGTGCAATTACAAAGCTTCTTATGAGCACTACCAAGATTATGATCACGGCTAAATTCAGGCCTAAATCGATAAGTGCTACTTTGATTTTTTGGGCTGTAGTCATAGTGATTCTTAGAATTTTTGCTTGTAGATCTTACAGTGCGAATGCTTTGTTTACAATGCTTCTTAATTCTAGTACAATTCGATCAAATAAAAATAAAACTTTTTAAAAAAACGCCCAAGGATGTTTCTCAATAATTTTCTTTTTACAAATTACTTGGAAGATAGTGAAGACATCTGGTTTGTTGCGCACAAGCATATTTGGGTTTACAGAAAAAAGCTTACAAAAGAGTTTCTGCTTGGTTTGGTTATGCCGGTGATTTTTCATTTTGTTTATCCGCCATTTTTTTTACTTTGGCTGGGCTGGGCTTTTGTTGGTTTTTTGAGATTTTTGTATGCAATTGCAGATTGGTATTATGATGCTTGGCTTATTACAAATATGAGTATTATTGATGTTGAATGGAATGGTTTTTTCAGTCGTCAGTCTAGCCGAATTGAATATCATACGATCGATGGTTTGCAGTATATAATTCAGGGGTTTTGGCAGACCATTCTCAATTACGGTAATGTCCAAATCCAGCAGATAGGAGGAGCTATTGTGGTCGAGATGAAAGAGGCGGCGCGTCCTAGGAATGTTGAGAGAGAGATTTTGAAAGTTCAGGAGCGTGTTATAAGTGACAAATCCCGTCGTGAGCACGAAGCTCTGAAAGATATATTGGCTGGGCTCGTTCAGCATAATATGCGTAAGTAGTTTCTATCCATTATCAAACAATAAATCCGTTTTCTTTATGTCTGAAGTGCTTGAAAAATATGATGTAGTGATAGGTCTTGAGATCCATGCACAATGCAATACTGTATCGAAGATGTTTTGCGCTTGTGATAATGATTCTTTTGGAAAAGAGCCGAATATAAACGTGTGCCCAATTTGTATGGGATTTCCGGGGATGTTACCTGCTGTGAATGAAGAAGCTGTGAAGAAGGGAGTTAAAACTGCGCTTGCTCTGGGCTGCAGCATCCCAAAAATGTCGAAGTTTGATCGTAAGAATTATTTTTATCCTGATTTGCCCAAGGCTTATCAGATTTCGCAGTATGATGAGCCGCTCGCGGTTGAGGGTGAGGTGGAAATTGAGATAGGGGGTGAGGTGGACGAGCATGGAAATGTAGCAGGTCCGCCGGAGTACCGAACAATCGGTATTGAGAGGCTTCATCTCGAAGAAGATGCTGGAAAATTGACTCATGTTTCTACGGGAACTTTATGTGATTATAATCGCTCTAGTACTCCGCTTATGGAGATTGTTTCGAAGCCTGATATGTTCAGTGTGAGAGAGGCAAGTGCATATGCTCAGGAGATGCAGAAAATCATTAGATATATCGGTTCTAGCAGTGCAGATATGGAGAAAGGGATGATGCGTTTTGATATCAATGTTTCTCTTAAACCCAAAGGGAGAGAGGAACTTGGGACCAAAGTTGAAATTAAAAATGTGAATTCTTTCCGATCGCTTGAAAGAGTGCTCGAATATGAAATTGAGAGGCAGTCTGCGCTTTTGGATGAAGGTAAGGCAGATGAAATTGTTCAAGAGACCCGTGGTTGGGATGATGAACGTGGCACAACTGAATCTCAGCGAACCAAAGAGGGAGCATCTGATTATCGGTACTTCCCAGAGCCAGATTTGCCACCATTGATAATGGATGAAGCGGTAGTGGAGAAGTTGAAATCAGAGTTGCCAGAACTGCCTGTTACGAAAAAGAAAAGATTTATGAATGAGTATGGCTTGAATTTTGAATACGCTACTTTATTGGTTTCTGATCCGAATTTAGCTGAGTTTTTTGAACAGACGCTCGAACGAAGTGAGAGTGTCCCAAAAAAGGTTGCAAGTATGATTATAAATATCCTCTCAGCGCTTCTGGAAGAGTCTCGTATCTCAATTCTGGATTCAAAAGTTACTCCTGAAATTTTGGCTTCAGTCCTATCGATGGTTGAGAAGGGCGAAATCTCAAATGGTTCTGCAAAAGAGGTTATTGAAGAAATTTTCCAAAATGGTGGTGATCCTGAGAAAATTGTTGAAGAAAAAGGTTTAGAACAGGTTTCTGACACAGGATTTATAGAAGACCTCTGTAAGAAAGTGCTCGAAGCTAACCCAGATGCAGTTGAAGATATCAAAGCCGGTAAAGATCGAGCATTTGGATTCCTAGTCGGTCAGGTTATGAAAGAATCGAAGGGGCAGGCGAATCCTGGGATGGTGACGAAAGTGATTTGCGAGATAATTGAATAGGCAAAAACTTTATCTACGGCTTCTATTCATCATAGTATCAACAATCAATGCTAATCCTATCCTAAGTGAGGTTCTTCCCTCATCTTCTGGGGCTTTTCCATCTTGAGGTCTATCGATTCTAAGCTCCCTTGGTTTCCACACTTCAATTGTGTTTTCTGCGGGGCCTGATGAGGTTCTTCTTCTATCTTGTACCATAATTATTGAGTTATTTACGAGTTGATATTATATGTATGAACATTGTTTAGTCCAGGGAAAATTGACTTATGGCCACTGCGCTATTGGCCCCTTGGTCTGAAGAAAATATCTGAGCATAGTTGTCTAAGTTCGGGTCTTACTTCTGCTTTTCTAAAAGATATTTCTCTATCACTTAACATTTCTGCAAATCTTGGTTCTAAAAGTGGTTCGCGTTGACTTAAAATAGATGCGCTTCGTGGTTCCAACGCTCCTACAATAATTTCACTTATGCTGTTGGCTATTAAGATGGCTCGGGTACACATTCCGCAAGGTTCTAGGGTTGTGAACATTTTAGGCCTATCATCTCTGAGGCCTGCTTCATTTAATTTTACAAGAGCGCTTATTTCAGCGTGTGCTATAAAAGCATCAGGTCTTCCATTTGAACCGGTATTACCTGCTGTGACTAAGGTTTCACTTCCGGATTTGATTATCGCTCCAACTCCATGCCCTCCTTCCAAAACTGCATTTATTGCAATGCGCAAGGCTTTTCCAATCATTACTTCTTCTTCAGAAAACCCCGATTCCAAAGCATTTAATTGCCCTTCAATTTGTCTTGCAATCTCTTGTTGTTGGAGTGGCTTCATGAGGTTATTGTTATTAGAAGGGAGTATTTTACGGCATGTACCTATTAAGTCAATAGCTAGATGCTTTGTAGAATGGTTGCAATTCGTGGAGTTATACCTTAAAATTAGCTTGATAAAAACAAAAAATTAAAAAGAATCTCTATGGAACTAGAACTTGTACAGCTTTTATATATTGTTCTGATAGCAGCGGTGATAATACTCACTGTGCTGCTTTCTTTTGTGCTTGTTTATGTGCTTT
>JABINC010000014.1 GCA_018697675.1 Candidatus Peregrinibacteria bacterium | reverse complement strand
ATCCTGGGGGTGGAGAAGCTCCCAAGGGTATGGCTGTTCGCCATTTAAAGCGGTACGCGAGCTGGGTTCAGAACGTCGTGAGACAGTTCGGCCTTTATCTTCCATGATCGAAGGAAATTTGAGGGAAGCTGTTCCTAGTACGAGAGGACCGGAATGGACGAACCTCTGGTGTATCTGTTGTCACGTCAGTGGCATTGCAGAGTAGCTACGTTCGGAAGGGATAACCGCTGAAAGCATCTAAGCGGGAAGCCCCTCCTAAGAAAAATTTCCCTATCAGTCCCCCTGGAGATTACAGGGTTGATAGGCCAAAGGTGTACGCATAGCGATATGTTCAGCCGATTGGTACTAATGGACGATTGAACTTATTTTCTTTACTAGAATGAGCAGCTTTCTGCTGGTTATTCCTGGGAAAAAACAAACTAGAGATCATTTTGATCTCAAAAATATTGCAGCCTGAAAAAAACTAGACAAAGTTAAAAGCCTTTGTCTTGGTGGCTATTGCGAAGGGGGTACACCTGTTCCCATTCCGAATACAGAAGTTAAGCCCTTCTGCGCCGATGGTAGTGCGGTTCAGCCGTGCGAGAGTAGGACGTCGCCAAGACAAAGGTTTTTAGTTTAAGCCGATTTATCGGCTGTTAAGAGCCTTCAATATCCATATCCTGAAGACTATCAATCTTTTCTTCTTGGCTTATTCCTGGATTGTAGATTTTGTAAAACAACTCGATCATTTCATGAGTTGTAAGTTCATCGACTCGGAGGCCACATTGTTCAAGTCCTGTACGTACCACATTCACACGCTGGTTCAGCCCTTTTTTGAGTTGTTCAAATTCAGTATGCCTTTTTTTGATATCAATAACAGAATCTTTCGATCTCATTGAGTTTAGGAACTGACTAACGATGTTGTTTTTTTCAGCTCTAGGCGGGTTGTATGGCACAACTACATAGAACTCTTTCTCCATAATATCCGCATATTCAACCAGTTTTTGGATGTATTCGGCATATTCAAAAGTCTGTTTTTTTAGAAGTGGATTTTGCTGCTTCTCTCCAAATCCGCGCACCTTTTCAACATATTCATCGATCTCAAGCTTTTTTGAGCGAACTAGTATTTGCACAGGGAATTCGATTGTATTCAAGAAATTTTGATATGAATAGATGATTGCATTTTGCTCAGCCTCGGATTTCAAATTAAAATTAATACTAGAAGTCTTCAAAATCGTGCGTAACCCACCATTTTTTAAAACCATCACATTATCGCGTATTTCAGCGATTTGCATATGCTGTTGAGTAGAAGCAATGCCTGGCTTCTTAGCTGTTTTAACGGTATCTTTTGTATTTGTATCTGGCATGTTATTTAAATTATTAACATATTTTTATTTACTTGATGTGAAAGAGGAGTTTCCTTCGATCACTCTACTATGAGTGTCCAAAATTGAAGTTAATTTATCTAGATCTTTCAATTTAGATCTATCATTTGTGTGTTTCTTCTCTGCCTTTTTTTGAATTTTTGTTTTTTTAGCACTTACATTTGTAAATACAGAAGGTCGAATATCAGCAGCTCCTTTGATCCAAATTCTTTTTCTAGGTTTCCCCCAGAACTCTATAAGTAGCAGAGTATAATGTGAAAAACTAACTCCAAGAGGTCGTACAAAAGTAAATGCCAGAGTAAATAAGGCAAGAATTAGTACGGGTGGTAGCCAAATTTCCGCGAAGTACTGCCCCGCAAGACTGACATATACAAAATAGGTCATACCACCACCAATCCCAAGGGTTATGAGCTGTTTGAACGTCAGTGGTCCGACGATCTTATCTTCGATCTGCACATTTTGTGGAATTTTGAACTGCATATATCTTATTAAAATCCCTTTATTCTATCAGAAAAGTAAATTTTATTCAATCGTCTTAATTCCAATAATCATTATCTACTCTGCCCGCCGCTAAGTCTCCAAAATACCGCTTATTCATATAGCCTCCAGATTTTTCTTCAAAAAATTTTATTGTCATAGCAACTTTTCTAGCAAGGGGAGGTTCTTTTGCCGCCCATTGCATAAGTTCTTTGTAATTATGAAATAAGGCTTCAGCCGTTTCAGCCTGATCTTCATTTACACCTCCATATTTAGCATAAGCACTTACAAAACCACTAGGCCTGGGCCCATCAGCTTTGCCAGTTTCAATTGCATGAGCTCCACTCTTACCATATAAAAATTTGTAAGTAGGGCCGTGAGCTTTAAGCCCCCATACTTCATTATCATATATATCATTTGTAAAATCGGCACAATGGAGTAACTCATGAATAAATACCCCTTCGGTTATAGGCCCTGCAAAACCAATAACCCCATATCCAAATGAATACCCTCCAACATTTATTCGTGACCTCGTCTCTGTTCCAGGTCCTTCCCAATTATCAAAAATATATATATTTCGAAGGCCACTGTTTTTAAGAAAAATAGGGTTAATTTTATCCATAATTCTTTTTAAATCTTCGAGCTCTTTTTTCAATTCCTGAAGAGGTTTTCGGAAATTTGTAATATCTGGCATATCCGATTTGCTCCAATCTTCAGTCTCGATGTTTATCGAGACATATTTGGACTCTATTTCAGATTCCAATTGATTTATTCCGCAAATCTTGCGTCCATACTCTCGAATTTTTAATATAAGACTCTCAGGAAATTCGGTATTAATATCTTTGTTCTCAATTTCAGAGGAAGGGAAGAATAACGCCTCAAATCTATAATAATCTTTTGTGCTTTTGATAGCTCCAACCAATTGAGTAAGATAATCTTTTTCTGAAAAAGTTGGGTTTAGCTCTTGCATTTTTTTGAAAGAAAAGAGGGGAGTTCCATCTGCACCACTGATTGCCTTGAACAGATCTTCATCGATTTCCGCATATTTGATGACACCATTTTTATCATAGAAATAACTTACTCCAGTGGAGGGGTCATGAATTTTCCTCAAGATAAAATCTGCACCAAAACCCTTTATTTCAGATTGAGGGTCTATTAGGTTCTTTATCTCAATAGCCCCATGTCCATCCCCACCTCCTACAGATTTCACAGCCTCTTCGCCCCTATAATAGGTTCTGTTTAACTCAGAATGTAAAAGGCTTTCATGGATTTCATTTCCTTCTTCATCTATCAAAATTCTATATTGATCAGGTCTAAGTTGGGTGAGCTCTAAAACGATTTCGATTAATCTTCTGACAGTTGCTCTATTTTCAGGAGGGACAAGAGGGTCGTCTGACTTGCAATTTTTTTCAAATCGCTCCATATCTCCATCCTCAATAATCCCATCTACAACGGCTCCAGATTGCCCAGTAATTCGTAGAGCGAGGCGCCTTCTTGTAAATTCATCATATAGTCTTTCATATTTTTCCCTGCTTGTAGAAAAGCTTTCAAATTTCAAAACATCGAGTGGACTTGCAACATAAGTCATTCCATTGACTTGAAAATCAAAACTGTATCCATTTCTTGTTTCAAAATGAACTGGGGACAGGAATGGAATATCAGTTGCTGCAATTTGGGCTACGGATTTATTAAAACGTGTGAGAAATTCAGAGAATGTGCCTACATTTATAGGAGAAGTGATATCTATGACATTCTCATCAATATAAAGTTTCTCGATTTCATAGCCACGAGAAAATTGTCCGCTAATAACCCTTCCTTGGTAAGAGAAGTTAAATCCTCTATCTTGATCAATCTTCAATATAGGATCTTCCTCAAAGCCCTGGGATATTCTTTCAATAGCCACTTGTCTAAGTAGTGGGTCCAATAAGTCATAGATTTGTGTTTCCAGCTCAAGAAGTGCGGCGCTTTTGTCCTCTGCGGCACTATTAACCCCATCTAAGATATCAGCTATACTGTGTTCTAACATAGCAATTGAAGCATCACTTGAGCCAGGATCTTCTCGGAAAATTTTATAAAAATAAGAAGATGCTTGCCCGATGTCAGATTGTATTTGGGCCTCATTTATTATCTGAAAATCATCTCCCTCCATTTTTTGAATAGTCCCTATAAGGCGTTCCCTTACATCAGAATCATCCGTGTACGTTTCTTCTACGATCGGGGAAGCCTCGAATTGTTCGTTTGCATCTACCATTATCAAATTTCAGAGAGTAAATTATCAGCGGCTTCTTTATCTTTTTCTTCAGCCATTTTTTTTGTATCTGAATAAAAATTCTCAAAAGTACTTTGATACTTTTCATTCAAAGGCTTTACAGTAGCGGTATATTCTTTTTCTATTTCTTTAAGTTTCTCTTGTTCGAAAAATAAAGTTTTCTGTAAAAGAGTAAGTTGGTCATCATTAAAACGATCAATACTTTGTATAAGATTTTTTTTCTCATGAGAATGAATCGCTTTAGATGAATGAATCAACTCAATTATCTTCATTTTTTGTTCTTTTTGGTTTTTGTTCATAGATACAAATATATCTCTGAATTATAGCAGATTTTTGAAGATTTTCCCACTAGATGAAGTAATCCTATTGAAAAAATGTAATTTTTTGCTATCTTAAGCCGCGCTGCGGCAATTTTTTTTACACGACATGGATAAAAATACCGAGAAAATTAGGAATTTCTGCATTATTGCACATATTGACCATGGGAAATCAACTTTGGCAGACCGTTTTTTAGAGGTCACTGGCACTGTTGAAAAACGTGATATGAAGCACGGACAGGTGCTTGATACTATGGAGCTGGAGCAAGAGCGCGGAATTACGATCAAATTGCAGCCTGTACGTATGGAATGGCAGTACGAGGGTGATGAGTCAGAGTACGAAGGAGATTATATCCTAAATCTAATAGATACACCTGGGCACGTGGACTTTTCTTATGAGGTCTCACGGAGTATCGCCGCATGTGAAGGGGCGATCTTGGTTGTAGATGCAACTCAGGGAATTGAGGCACAGACCCTCGCCAATTGTTACATGGCTCTCGACCACAACCTAGAAATCATCCCCGTGCTCAACAAAATAGATCTTCCATCTGCAGATATAGAGGCACGTGCCAAAGAAATTGAAAATGTTATCGGGGTTCCAGCAGATGAGATAATTGCGGTCTCGGCAAAAGAGGGAACGAATGTCGAAAAAATTCTAGATAAAGTAATCGAAAAAATCTCACCACCAAAACTTCTCGAAGACGAAGGTGAGACAAAGGCACTGATTTTTGATTCAATTTATGATCCATATAAAGGAGTAGTAACTTACATAAGACTTATGGAAGGAGACATCCTCAAAGGAGATAAGCTTAAATTCTTAAATACAGGACAAGAGATAGATGCGTTAGAAATCGGCTATTTTAAACCTCAATATCAGCCGGCACTAGGTTTGAAAGAAGGTGAAATCGGTTACGTAGTGACGGGCTTAAAAAGCGTAGGTGAGGCTAGAGTAGGGGACACACTTTATAAAATCTCATCAGAAGCAAAAAAAAGAAAAGAAGAAAGCTACAAACCAATTCCCTTGCCGGGTTACAAAAAAGTAACTCCATTTGTATATGCGGGAGTTTTTTGTGTTGAAGGAGATGATTTCCCACTGCTGAGGAAGGCATTGGAAAAACTCAGTCTAAATGATGCTGCGGTGCAGTTCGAGCCGGAGCAGTCCGGAGCTCTTGGTCACGGATTTAGATGTGGATTCTTGGGATTACTTCACTTGGAAATCGTGCAGGAGCGGCTCGAACGAGAATATGATCTGGATATCATAGTTACAGCTCCATCCGTTTCTTACATACTTGTTCAATCGGATGGTGAAGAAAAACTAATTTCAAATCCTTGCGATTTTTCGCCAATACATGAGGAGATTCGCGAACCTTGGATGAAAGTGGAGATTGTAGTTGATAAAGATTATGTTGGTGCGGTTATGAAACTTCTGCAGGAAAAACGTGGAGTTTCAAAAAACATGAGTTATCTTGACGAGAAAAGAGTGCTAATTGCATACGAAGTCCCATTGGCTTCGATCGTCATGGATTTTTACGACAAATTAAAAAGCGTCTCATCAGGATACGCCTCTATGAGTTATGAATTTATAGAATATAGGCGAGGAGACCTTATCAGATTAGATATTTTGCTAGCCGGCGATAAAGTAGATGCATTTGCAATTATCATTCATCGCAATGAAGCTCAAACATTTGGCGGAAGGCTTTGTAAAAAGCTCAAAACCCTGATTCCAAAAGCTCAGTTTGCGATTGCTATTCAGGCAGCAATTGGTTCGAATGTTATCGCTCGTGAGACAATTTCTGCAATGCGAAAAGACGTAACAGCCAAGCTTTATGGAGGGGATGTAAGTCGTAAAAGGAAGCTACTTGAAAAACAGAAAAAAGGTAAGAAACGCATGAAAATGTTTGGGAAAGTAGAGGTCCCACAAAAGGCATTCTTGGCAGTGTTGAAGCAGGATGATGATTAGAGCTCAGAGAGTTTATCCACTATTAAATCTCTTTATATTCCCGCCTCTTATTCTCGTACTCTTCATGCAAACGGAAAGCCGTATCGTCCAACAAATCTTCGGCATTTTCTAGTAAGGCATCTTTTTCGCCAGCCACTTCTTCGCCCTCCTCACCTTCCATTATTTTTTCACCTCCCTCGACTTCCTCATCCAAAGTCTCATTTTCATATCCCTCATTCGCCTCTTTCTGTCCTTCAGATTTTTTATCCCATTCATATTTTTCGACTTCTTTACCATCATATTTATCCTTCAATTGCTCTTCATAAAGCAGTTTAATTTTATCTTGAGGAATTGATTTAAGTGGTAAAGCACTGAGTGGCAAGAAATCGAGAGGATCTACCCGTTTGCCAAATTGATGCACTTCAAAATGTAGATGCGGACCAGTGGTTCGGAGTCCAGATCCAGTCGTTCCAGGGATTCCTCCAGTGAGGGCAATCAGATCTCCTTTGCGTGCAAATTGACCTTCACTAACTATGATTCTAGTCAAATGACCATATACAGTTTGGATCCCATTTCGATGTGTCAAAATAATATAATGATAATCCATATCATCGATTCCCTTCCCATGAGTTGAATACACAATTCCATCTGCTGGTGCAAATATAGGGGAGTTTTGCGGAGCACGTATATCAATTGCTCGATGAGGAACTCCAAATCGAGCGACATAAGAGGCATCATCAAAATAAGCAGAGAGCCCACGATAAGGCGAGATTGGCCATTCAAGCAATGCCAAATCCTCACCATAATTGAGAGGAAATTCTTGCCGTTTTAACTCTAGCATGTCATCCCGAATACGAATCGCTTCTTCAATTTCATCAGGGCTCCCGGCCTCTTTTATTTTCTTCAACGCTGAATCAAATGCATGAATATTTAGAGTAATCATGCTGATCTCGCTTGCGATCTGTTCTTCGGCTTCACGGTCTTTTGCAGCTAGCCTTTCATATACCATCTTCTTTCCTTGAGTCTGAATAAGAAGCCGTTTTTTACCAATCTTCAATGCCTCTAAATTAGTTTTTTCATCCTGCACACCTCGTCTCAGCAAGGCCAGTGATTTACGATTGATTTCAAGGGTGTCTTTTTGGAGTTGAAGTGTGCTTTCCAGTTCTTTGAGTTGTTCAAAAATAAGAACCGCCTGTGCCTCAAAAAGTTTCAGGAATTTGATTTCACTTATATTTTCAGAAAAAGCATTGTCATCAAGAAGTAGCTTAAATAGGTTGAATTCTCGACTACGATTGTCATAAAAAGTCGTATCTTGGAAATAAAGAAAATTCAAATATGCACTGAAAACCTCAGATTGTTCTTGCATTTGCAGCTCTTTGATTTCAAGTTCTTCAAAAAACTCACCGATTTCAAGCTCTTTTATTGTTATTTGCTTGGTTATATTGGCGATTTTACCCTCGGTGGCTTCGATTTGCTTTTCGACATTCTCAATCTGCTTATCAATGCTATCTATACGCTCATTTTGTTCTACGATATCAAAATGAAATTCAGAGATTGAACCCTGGATATCCTCGAGCTCACGAACCGAATGCCGAAGTCGTTTTTTCAAACTTCCGATAAGATCCTCTTGTTCTTCTATTATTTGATTTTTTTCCTGTTCAAGTTTTGTTGCCTCAGTTACTCCTTCCTTAATTACCCCCATCTCAGGCAACCCATCTATCTCCCTAGACTCTTCTGCGAACACAAAAGCCGTAGGCAAAGTGACAGCGATTGTCAAAGCCACAACCATTATTAGGACCATAACCATCATCAAAACTACAACAATTGAGGTCCAACGAGAAGATTTTTTAGAAGAGTATTTCATATATGGATCCAAATTTTTATCTCAGCCCATCGCTTTCGAGTGAGTCAATGCTCACCGCGGAACATTGTTGAATTTTGTCATTTTAAAATGTCGATTTACGGCTTTGTGCCGCCGTTCCCCCGGCGTTTTTCACTTGCCTCAAAATGGTGAGCATGTGGTAGATTGAGGTTGAAATATTCTTAAGAAAAACTATCATGAAAGATTTAAAAAATAAAGGTGTAGTGGGAGAGGCGAATGGCTCTAAGCTTATTGATTCTACCCTCATTGATTCAGAACTCACTGATTTTGGGCTCACTGATTCAGAACTCTTGACCCTCTGCCAAAAATACGGGCGGCAAGCTCGATTCTGGAGACAAAAATTCATAGGGCTTCTTCCGGAAGTTGATAAAAGAGAATTATATTTAAAAAAAGGTTGTCAGTCAGTATATGAATTTGCAGCAAAACTTGGAGGAGTGAGCCATGAGCAAGTCCGTCGAGTTATCAATATTGAGAAACGTTTTCTTGAAGAAGGAACGAAGGGTTTGAGAAAAATGTTGATTGAAGGCGAAGTGAGTGTGAATAAACTGGCAAGAGTGGCTTCGGTGGCGACGAAAGAGAATGAGGAAGAGTTGGTGCATTATGTGAAAAAATTATCAAAAAGTGCTCTTGAAACTTGGATTAGAGATGGAAAATATGCAGAATTAAATCAAAAAAACTGTAATGACCGAGATGATCGGGAGGAGCTTGACCTATTTGGCGATAGTATCAGTGGATCGGAATCCGTGCCCGGGCACAAACTGGAGACGGGAAATGAAGGCGGGATATGTAAAGAGGGTAGTTATGAAGGGGAGGGGGGTCTAATTTTGGAATTGGGATTGTCGTCAGAAGTGATTGCCAAATTAAAAGAATTAAAAGAAAAAGGCATTGATGTAAACGAAATGTTGATGGCTATGCTGGGGAAAAGGGAGGAGGGGTTGGGGAAAAGAAAGGCAGTGCAAAGCGAAAAAGTAGTGAGCCGTGAAATGAAACGGAAAATTGAAGGCAGGGGGCCGAGTAGATATATAGCAGCAGAAACTAAGAAAATCCTCAAAGAGGAGCATGGAACTAAGTGCTCGGTGCCCCAATGCAAGCGGAGATCAGTGGCCGTACATCACACGGCTAGATTTGGCCTCACGAGAAGTAATAATCCATACTTTCTGGCTCCACTTTGTAGAGAACATCATGAGATTGCACATTCGATTGATGAAAAAGTTTTTAAAAAAAGGAAGATGT
>JABINC010000046.1 GCA_018697675.1 Candidatus Peregrinibacteria bacterium | reverse complement strand
TTAAATGAGAAAAAATATTGAAATGGCTTATTTGAGCCATAAATCATATCCAAATCTCTGCACGTGCAGACCCGATTTTGTTCACGTGAACAGATTTTGTACGTTTTCTGTTCACGTGAACAAAATTGATTAATAATTCCCCTTTCGCTAATCTAAGTTTTTTTCTAGAATGCGGGCCAAAGGTTGTTAATGTGATGGTTGATAATATAATGTTGGTATAGGATTTGGGATTTTTAAAAATAGAAAATTAAGATTTTAAAATATGTTTCTACCAAAGTTTTTTTCAAGAGGGCTTAAGATGTTGACCTCGCATAAAATTGAACAAAGAAGGATTTGTCATGTGCTGTCTGTTCTTTTGTTTGGAGCTTATTTTTTTGGAGTTCTTTATAGAGGTGGGATTGGGACGGCGGCGAGTCTTGTGATGTGGATGGGAATTGGGCTAAGTGGGATTATTTTTTGGTGGGCGATTTATAAGAAAATTTACAAAGAGCGGGAGTTTCCTATATTTGAAAATGTATTTTTGGTTTTGATGGTTGTGTTTTTTTCACTCTCTTGTATTTATTCGAGCATGTATGTAGGAGGCGGAGTGGCGGGAGGAAATGGATTAGGAGTGACGAGTGGAATGGGAAATGGGAATGTTGGAATAATGGGGATTGGGAGTTTGTACGCAGGTGTGATTTTGGTGTTTTTGGGATATAGCCTGGGCAAGGATAAGGCGCATGTGGAAAGGCTTTTTAAGGTTCTTTCTTTTAGTGTGCTTTTGAGTATTGTGATTGGATTTGTTGCATATTTTTCTGGAGCTTTTGAGCGGTTCGCCGGAAGTTTCAATAACTTTCTTGAGCCGTGGTCAGCATTTCCAAATGCTTTTGGGGATTTCCTTATATTGATAATGCCTTTGACGCTGTATTTGATTGAGAAAAAGAAGAAAAGATTGAAGGGACGGGGATGGAAGAAGATTTGGGGTAAAGTTTGGGCTGCGTGGCCGGAAGTTACTTTTGTGGCTTCTGTAGCAGCACTTATTTTGACTGAATCTCAGGGGGTTTATCTGGTAGCTATTGTACTTTTGGTGGCATTACTTCTTCGGGCAGTTGTCCTGAAATTGGGCGTGAACAGATTAGTTGCGATGGTCTTGATCGGAGTGGTTTTGGCGGTTGGGTCGATGTATTTGAAAGAATATTTTGATACGGATTATAGAGAGGGGGTGGCGATGGCCGGGGAGATGGTAGATGGGGAGATGGTTGGTGGTGATGTAATTGATGGAGAGGCTTTTGAAAATGTGAGCTCTGTAAATAAGAGGCTTGAGCATTTCAAAGTGGGATTTGAGCTGATGACAGAGGCTCCCCTACTCGGGTTTGGGCCGGGCAGTTATCCGTATATTTCTGCGCCTAAAGTGTCTCTACTAAATACTGCCGAGCATCCGCATAATTTGTTTCTGAAAATTGGAGTGGAAAATGGGGCTTTGGCTCTTGGAGCATTTATTATTTTTCTTGGGATTGCGTTTGGACGTTCGGTGTATTCGCTTTTTAGAAAATTGGATCCTATCAAGGAGCTTGTCTGTTTTTCACTGGGAGCGTTCTTGTTGCATCATATGATTGATTTCAATTTAAATTTCACTTCTGTAAGTTTTGTATTTTTCATATTGATTGGAGTTTTGATAGTTGAAAAAACTAAAAAATGGAAGAGACTCCATGTTAAGAATTCTCATTTTGTGAATCATTTCCTGCTCTGCGGTCTTGGGATTGTATTGGTGATTTTTTCGATAGCTGGCGGAGTCCAGAAACTACATGCAGATGGGGAAATGGACGGCAATATGATGAGGAATGATGTAGTGAAGAGTGGTATGATAAGAAATGGAGAAATATGGAGTGGTGGCAATGAAAATATTGATTATGCGACGGCTTATGAGATGAATCCGCACAATTTGCGTTATCTGCTGGGGCTTTATGAAACCTCTACGATCTCAAAGCAAAGAGCTCTCCGATCGGAGATACGAGAAGTTCTGGAAGAGTATTTGTTTTTACTTGAGACCAATACTCATTTTACAATTTTAACTGATAATCCAATTGCTGCATTGTCTTTGGCGCGCTTGATTGGAGACCCTGATTTAGAAATTATTTTTGAAGAAGTTATTGAGTCTGAGCGGCTCAAATTCTCTCGACTTTATGGAGTGGAATTCTAAACTGTGTTGTGATTTATTTTGTCTAACTTTTTGTAATGAAAATTCTGATTGCAACTACAAATGAAGGAAAGTTCAATGAGATTATGGAGGTGCTCTCAGGGATAGCCCATGGTGCAGAAGCTCATGGCCCCGAGGCTGAGGGGATTGAATTTGTGTCGCTGAAAGATCTTGGGATTACGGATAAGGCTATCGAGGATGGGGAAACTTATCTGGAGAATGCATACAAAAAAGCTGTGTTTTATGGTGGGCTTTCGGGACTGCCGACCGTAGCTGAGGACTCGGGGCTCGAAGTTGAGGCCCTGAGCGATGAACTGGGAATGCATACCAGGAGATGGGGTGCGGGTGAGGATGCGTCGGATGAGCAGTGGGTAGAGCATTTTTTGAATGTGATGAAGAAGCATTCGAATAAAAAGGCTTCTTTCAAATGTACCGCTTATTATATCGATTCTGATGGGAATGAGCATGATTTCTTTGGGGAGTGCCCCGGAGTGATAACGGAGGGGCTCGAGGCTCCGCTACGACCCGGGATACCGCTTAGCTCATGCTTCAAAGCAGACAGTTGTGATAAAGTGTACTCAGCCCTCTCAGAGGATGAAAAAAACAATCTAAGTCATCGCGGACAGGCTATGAAAAAATTGCTTAAACATTTACAATCCAGTTTAGAGAATTAAATCTTGAAAAAATCAATTAATTTAGAATTATGAATATTACAAAATATACCAAATGGCTTTCTTTTCTAGGACTGATTGGAGTTGGACTTGCAGGCTACCTCACTTATCTGCATTTTGTCCCAGAGGCGAGCTCTATTTGCGAATTTAGCGAATCTTTCAGCTGTGACAAAGTCAACAAGAGCACTTATTCAGAACTTTTCGGTATTCCTGTAGCTGTAATGGGGCTCCTATATTATTTAGCAATGTTCGTATTCATGGCTCTATTTTCTTTTAAGAAAAAAATATTTGAGAAATTGGATCTCAAAGATATATTTAGAGGAATTCTTCTGATAACTTTAATCGGGATTGCGTTCACGCTTTATCTCACCTACCAAGAAATATTCACACTACATGCATACTGCCTGTTTTGTGTGGTACAACAGATCGTCATCCTCATTATGGGAGGAATCTTATTTAGAGCTTACAAAAAGCTTTCTTAAGACATTGCCATCATTGCGAGCATTGGCGCAATAAATGCAATCACCATCGTAATGACGGTGACAAATATAACTACTTTGAATGCGAGTGACTTTTTTGCCATAATTCGTATAAATTAAATTTTATATTTTTACTCTTCAACTTCCTCTACCATAATCTCATCAACGTATGTATCTACAACTCCTTGGTGATCTTTTACGGTCATTTCAACTTCGTATGTACCTGGATCATCGAAAGTCTTTGTTAATTTATGAGGAGGAGATGAAACTACCGTCACGCCGTCAATCTTCCAACTGTATTTTGTGACAGTTCCTGTAGAACAGCTCGTGTCGAATACAACAGTTAGTGGCACTTCTCCTACCGATTTACTAGGTGTGAAACATCCGCGGATCGACACAGGTCGCACATTGACGAGCACGTCCGCTTCGTCTAACGATCCATCATCGGCTTTGACTTCTACCGTCGCCGTGAACTCTCCTACTGTGTTGTATTCATATGAGATTTTTGAATCATCAAAACGAGTGGCTGAGCCGTCGCCGAAGCCCCATTTATAACTGATGATACGTCCATCTGGATAAGAAGAACTCGATGCATCAAATGTCACAACTAGTGGCACTTCACCTTCTATTTTACTTGCAGACATACGTGCTTTCAACCCTTGAGGATCTACTTTTACCTGAATCGACCTTGAAGTCTGATTGCCTGCTGCATCTGTGATGAGGAGCATTGTATTGTATTCTCCCGGCACAGCATAAGTGTGTGAGATAACCTCTCCAGAACCATCCATGTTTCCGTCTCCATCAAAATCCCAATTGTAGTCGATTATGTCATCATCTGGATCTGAACTCTCTGCCGCAGAAAAACTGATAGATAACGGTGAGACCCCTTCTATATATGTTCCCTGCGTGTCTGCGTAACCCGGAGTTGGCGCAATCACTGCTCTTGGTGGAGAATCCGGAGCCTTCACCTCTACTTCCACAGAGCTCTGCGACGTACGCTTCTCCAAATCCTCTACTTCAAGAAAAATTGTATACATTCCAGTTCTTGCAAATGTATGGCTAAAGGTACGTGTAGTTGCAGTAGTCCCATCTCCAATATCCCAGTAGTATTTTGTCACTGCACCACTTGGAGAAGTGGATCCCGAAGCATCGAAAAGATATTCCTTGTTTACATAAAAGTGTCCCTCATCATCATCTACATTTATAACTGCACGCGGCTCTAGAGATTCTAGGACCTTTATTGTGCGCTCTGTAATTGCGTAATCATTTGAATTGTCTACGACTTTCAATTCTACATCGTATTCTCCAACTTGACTGAAAGTGTAGTTAACTTCTTTTCCTGCACCATCGTCGAAGTTCCCATCTCCATCGAAATCCCAAAGGTATTCGATAATCGCACCATCTGGGTCATTACTTTCGCTGGCATTGAATGTCACATCCAGTGGATATGGTCCTGATTCTTCACTAGCTGTGAAGGCTGCAAAAACTTTTTCATTATCAAATACAATTGTTCTATAGAAATCCTGAACTCCCTCTTCTCCAGTTTTCACATCCTTATATCTGACGGTAAGAGCGACATTGTATGAACCATCTACTTCGCCTTTTTGCAGGTATTCATGTGATACCTCTCGACCGGTTTGCCGGTCTCCGTCGCCGAAGTGCCATAAGTATGAAAGAATCTCTTTTTCTCGCGGATTTACGGCCATATCTACAGACTCTGCACTAAACCGAATCACCATTGGAGCAGTGAGCCCCGTAACTAGCTCCGGAATTGTATCTATATATTCGACTGGTGTCAGAGAAGTGTATTCACCCCTCTTGGCATCTAACCAGACATAAGTAAACATCCAAGTAACTATGAATATTATTAGCATCATCGATCCAAGCATTGTCATCGCAATCCCTTTCTTCCTCTGCATGGCATTATCTTTTGGAGCCATTCCAACTTTGAAAATCCCAATAAGTCCGATGAAAAATGATGCGATTACCAACAATCCAAAGAATACCGATACCAAATTTATTAAAAACGGTATCCATTGCTCTACTTCAAGTCCGAAAAGCTGTATGAATGGGTTGTTTTCGGGATCTGTGACTGAATAAATCAAGAAAAATGCCATCAAAAACAGTACAAGAAGCCCAACAACAAACAAACTTACCAATATAAATATTTTCTTACTCTGCGCAGCCTTCTTTTTCTTTGCAATCAATTTCTGTTTATTTGGAGCTGCTGGTGCTGGCTGTGCTGAAACCTGCGGAGCTGGTTGAACCTGTGGCTGAACTGGTTGTGGTTGCGTGGCCGCTACGGCCTTTGGCAAGTCGCTGTCATGCCCTTTTTTCTCAGACATGGTGATATTCCCCACTTGAGCAGTACTCGGCAATGGCTCGCGCGCTGGGGCCGCTGGTGAAATATTTTCAGTGCGAGGGACTGTCGGCTGCACCGGCTTTATTTCCGGGACTTGATTTGTGTTTTCCTCAGTCATGCTTGGTAATTAAGTTTTTAAATTAAAAAATTTAAGAAGTTTCATCTTCATCAGAAGTAACTGGTGGCACCGGTGGAGTTGCAGGAGGAGGCGCAGGAGGAGTATCAAATATAACTTGTTTTGATGCGAAATCTTCGTTCCCATCTTTATCATAAATTGTCAGTCTAATAACTATCGGTTGCCATTCTTTTTCATAGTAAAGCAGTGCTTCACGAGGAGCTGTAAATACTTGATCTCTATCGTCATCTTCGCCGTCACCCCTTCCATTTCCATTACCATCTGAATCAAAGTAAGTGTTCCCATCTATTACGTATTCGATAATTGGCCCCGTAGAACCAGAGAAGTCCACGCGAATCTGCCCTGAATCTCCCTGAAGATGTATGAAGTCATCGCTAGGATCAACTGGTGGATCAAAAGTCATACGCGCCTCTAGAGGCTCTGCTTCTGTTCTAATGCCCTTCTCCACCTCGTCTACATTGCCCTGCATATCTGTGATCGTCAACTTAACCTCGTGCTTGCCAGAAGAGTCGTATGTGTAAGTAGGAGCCTCTTCAGTTGAGTCAATATCGTTTGCGGAATCCCCATCATTATCTGAATCTACTTTTGTATCGAAATCCCAAACCCTTGATTCTAATTCCGTATCATCATCCACCTCTGAATTGTCTGTAAATTCAACAGTTAAATAATTTATTTCATATCCCATTTTTGCAACTGGCTCTTTGACACTTGATTCTACATAGACTGTTTTCTTCCCACTTACGCTTGTCGCTTCGTTTACGTCTATAACCTTCACACGTGTGTCATATGCACCAATTTTTTCATATATATGAACTTTTGATCTTTCGGTTGTTTTGTCTGCTTCATCAAATCCATCCCCATCTACGTCATACCATATGAATTCTATTTCGTTGTCATCTGTAGATTCGTCGTAAAAGACCACTGGGTCTCCTACTTTCACGTTTGTGTCTGCGATCGAGAAATCCGCTCTCGGTGGTTCATTTTGACCTGTTACGGTCATTACATAAGTGTATGGGCCCTCTGGACATGAGTCAGCCTCGTTATCGCCATCGTCCTTGATTTTTATACATACCCCTACTCTATGCTCCTCTCCGGTTGTTCCAAGTCCATGAAAAGTAATTTCTACGTCATCCACATTGGTAACTCTAGTTTCTAAAACATTTGAACTATTATCTGCGTCAAAGAAAGTCCAAGTGTATTGAAGTATGTCTCCATCGTTGTCTTCTGCGTCCACTGAAGCTGATATTCGAACCGGCGTCTCCAATGAAGAAGAAACAATACTCGAAGAGAGCCCGTGAATTACAGGGTCTGTATCGACCACTTCAAGAGCGAGAGGAATGGTAGAGTATTCTCCAGTTTCTTCGTCGGTAACTGTAAATTTAACTTCATAAATTCCTGTGTCTTCGTATATATGTGTTGATTCTTTGGTAGAGCTTATTGAGCCGTCGCCGAAGCTTGTTAGGTAAATTAAATCGCGGCCCGTTCCGTCTGTGTTCAGAGATTCGCTACCGTCAAAAGTAATACTTGTTTTTCTTGGCACTTCTATTGGACCTGACTCTGGAATTTCAATTAAATTGTCACCTACTTTTAATTCCAAAACCGGCAATGGCGCATTGGCCTCGCCAATGAAAATACGTCGCGTAGTTGAGTTGTCTTCATCTTCCTCGTCATAAACCGTCGCCTCTACAATATAAACTCCGGCCTCTCTGTAATCATGTGAGAACAATACAACCCCATTCTCAGCTTTTTCTTCTTTGACCCCATCTCCGTAATCTAATTCAACTGCCACTGCATTTTCTGAAGTAACTTTGAATCCTACGTTTGCAATTCCTGTTTCCTCATCTAATTGATATGCTGAACCGTCCACCGTCCCAAGATCTAAATCTAGTATTGAATCCAAAGTAAATTCCTCAATCAATGTGTCTTCTTTCTGAAGAGCCTGTTCTATATATTGGTCATTCACCGTTAGCGCCACTCTCTGTTGCCCTTTTCTGATAAATCTTACAACCGGCTCCTCTGAGGCATTGGTCGTTCCTTCAAGGTACTCTGCATTTGCGATATTCCAAGCGTAAGCTAACTCATCGTTTGGATCTGGGTCCACGCTACAATTTCTGAAAACTGCGGTCCCAGGCTGAGTTTCATACGGGAATTCGTATGTAAAACAAGCCTCTGGGGCACGTGACTCCACTATAAAAGTTTTGTCATCTTCATCCACTTCTCCCACAGCATCCGTAACACGTAAGCTGACGTTGTATAGCCCCGGTGCATTTGGAGTATAGCTCCAACTAGATGAACCCGTTGTTACCGACTCTTCATCATTAACCTCCCATGTGTAACTTGTTATAGCCCCATTGTCCGAACGCGAATAACTTGCGTCAAAATTTATCGATTGTCCTGTTTCAAAAGGATCGTCTGTTTGATTTGCAATTACAAAATTACTAGAAGGAGATCCTATCTCTAAGAAAATAACTTCCCTTTCACTCACACCATTTTCCACAACTTCTAGAACAACTCTATAGTTCCCTCTTTGTGTAAATGAATATTCTTTGGAAGAATTGGCCCCCGCAAATTGTTCTTTTCCGAAATTCCAAATGTATTCTTCGATGTCTTGTTCTGAGCTACCTACGGACCCAGTTGCATCAAATAGCAGACCGTCCCGAGCTTCTTCTAAAGTGAACCTCACCCTATTACTCCTGATCGCCGGCGTCTCTAAATAATCTATGGCCGTAACCTCCGGACTTGTTTTCGATGAAATCCCTACCCTAATCTTTGCCAATGGTCGCCCTACTTTTATCTTTGTCATCGCTAGACCAGAGGCGTACTTAGTAGGTTCTGCACTGTCAATTCTCAAAGTTGCTATATAAGTTCCTGGCTCTTCATAAATACATGAAACTGTTGATTTCGGCGATTCGTCACATGAAGGTGTTGTTCCTGAGTTCTCTACGCCATCACCATTTAGATCCCAATAATGATCACTATTGAGTATTGTTCTGCCGCTTGGATCCGTAGATCCGATACTGTCAAAAAGCACAATACATGGAGCCGAACAACTTCGCTCAGAAGAATTCAATGCTACATCTACAAATTCCAAATTCTTAATAACTTCCACAGCTTCGTTGATCTCGAACACTAAGTCTCTGAGGAGATCTCGATCCCCTCTGTTTCCGTAATCATCCAATAATTCTAATTTCTCTGTTACATCTTCCATCTCTGCTCTCGCATCGTCAATCCCATCAAAAAGTTTTTCAAGACCGTCAGAGAATCTTAGGAATTTCACAAAATTTTCATTGTAATCATCGATTGACGAAGTCAGCAACCTACTTGAATAATGATCCATAAATGAATAGACATCTGTAAATAAGGCCTGGGCCGGAGGCCCAGGTTCTACTCCCCCTACTGCTGTCGGAACTCCTGCTGAGCTCGTAGGAGACGGTGTTGGAGGAGCCCCCACAGTCGGAGTACTCATTATATCTGTATGCAATATTCGCGCTAGGAATGATTTTTTGTCTGCCGCTGCAGTTCTCCTAACTGTTGATGATGAAACCGTAGGCTCCTCTCTAGAAAGATAAGTTATCATTTTATTTATATCTGAAAGTGATCGTGGGAAATCATTCACACTGTTTTTCAAACTCCCCAAAATACTAAGCCCTTCATCAAGCCCTTCTTGCAAAGCATATTCTATATTTGACAAATAAGGTGCGGCTGATTCCAAATTCAAATAATCTGTACTCACACTCAAAGCTCCGGTCGCTATATCTTGTAATCTTCGCTGAGCATTTTCAAAGGTAATTTGCACTGAATCCCCTACAGTTTCTGTGAGTTCTATTTCTCCTGCGCTTGTCCCACCTCCGCCGCCTGCACGACAGAAACTTGGCTTATCATCTCCACCTACTGGCGCATAACATATAACAGTCCTCACTATTGCAAATGATGCAAGAATTATAATTATACCAACCACTGCAAAGAGAATGCTGTTCTTACCTTTCTCTGTTTTGGATTCATCGCCTCCTGCTGTCAGATAAATAAATCCACCATAAATTATTGCAACCACTCCAACCAATCCGAGGAAGCCAAGGGCAAAATTTACAACATTAAGTACAAAATCACGAACTCCGTGGTTCTGAGTTAATCCTTCGGAATACCCATCCGCATCTGGGGCTTCGAAACCCGTCTCATCAAATTGAGTAAAAGTGGTTTCTTCTATAGGCAAAATAAACTGAGGCCCTTCTCCTCCCTCGCCCCCTTCTTCACAACCAAGAATTCCTCCTGTCCCTCCATCCATTCCATGGCATAAAAATCCTCCTAAATCCCCATCTTCAAGCGCCGCCCAGGCCTGTGCATTCTGGTCATTTTGATAATCTTCAAACCCGTCCTCTCCCCATGCATTTTCGTTGTAGCAATGTTTTTCAGGAAGCAGGCAGTAGTCAGTCTTTTCATGATTTTCGTAATAAACTCTTAGAGAGTCATCGATTTCACTATCTTTTTTCAAATCATCTACATTACACACAACATCTTCTTCATCACATACATCTACTCCTAAATTTGTAAGTTCACAGTCATCAAAGTTTAAACCTGCAAGTTTTGTGCATTTTTTATGTACTGACTCATTCCCACCAGTAGGAACCACATCCCCTATATCAATACAATCATCTCCATAACATGGGCTAAAACCAATGTATGGGCTAAATTCTTCTTTTTCATGATGCTCAGATGCATATACTAACGAGGCACTCGTAAAGATTAGTACGGTGGCTACAATCGGTAGAACAAATTTATATATGAACGACTTCATTTTTGATTTTTTGTTTGTGTTTTTGGATGTCATTTTGTTCGCTTGCGATTATATATATTTTTGGGGCTAAAAGCAAAATTATTAAGGGCTTTAGCCGCTAAATGAAATTATTGTGGAAGTTATTGCGTATGAACCGGCAACTATTAAGATTCCGACAATTGCTGCAATTAGGGCTTTTTTACCCTTGTCGTTGCTACCTTCCGTAATAAATGAAATTATAAATTGGACCCCTGCATAAACAATCAATGCCACCGAGATAAATGCAGTAAAGCCGGTTATGAAGTTTGTAATCATCACAATTAGGCCTATGGCTTTTGGAATACTGATCGTAGATCCCTGCTCTGCAAATAGAATGTCTTTTACAATTAATTCCGAGAGACCGATGAGAACCAATCCCACCACTCCCCACATTATAGCTTTTTTGCGATTATCTATTTCTTCTCCGGCACTTGTGACCATTAGGAATCCGTTTATCACTATAACTAGGACCGCTATAGCCCCAACTAGAAACTCGATTCCAGAGTAAATACGTTGTAGTTCGAGCGAGCCTTGGCGAGCGAAGAACTTCGCGGTTTCCTCATTTTGCAAAATCTCACCTTCAACTCCAAAAAACACATTTGCTACTCCATAATCCGCGATCATCACTATCAAAAACCCCACAATCACATATATCAAATGCCTCTTCGCCTCTGTCAGCTTTTCCTCTGCGCTACCAGTCACAACCAACTTTATTCCTAAAATTGTCATCATAAGCACCGCTGCCGAACCAAGCATATATTTAGCTAAATCTATTATTTGAAAAATAATTGTCTGAAGCATTGAGATTCCTTCTGAACCAATCCCTTCATCCAGAGCGCGTCTGTGGAAGCCTTCATCTGCAGGATTATACAATCCTCCATCTTCACCTATATCTCTCACAAATTCTGACACATCTGGTACGGCCGCAAAAACAGCATCTAGATTTATAAAATAACTCATTATTGCAGCGCTTAGCACGAGTAGTAATACACTTAATCTATTTTCAACTAATTTTGCGAGTAATTTTCTCATAATTAAATTTGACCTGAAATAAATGTTGCAACTATTGCGAAGGCCCCATAAATAACAACGATTCCGATAATTGCATTAAATATTAATTTTTTAGCTTTTTCTGTCTGCGAGTCATCTCCAGCAGAAATGATGTACATAATTCCCCCTGCTACCAGCAGCAATATCATAATTGGCCCAACGATACTCACCGCTATGTTAGTAATTGATACTAATTCAGCCACTCCCTGCATAGCATCAATCTGTGGCACAACTCCGGTTTCCTGACTGTTTAGATCCAATACATAGAACACTCTGTCGATAAAAGTTGTAGAGAAAATCACAAGAAGCAATCCAAATGCCGCCGCTCCCAACTTTTTCTTTGCATTCGTGACTGTACTTTCATCACTTCCAGCCGTCACTAATTTGAGCCCTTCTATAATAATAAATAACGTTGCCAGACTTCCTAATAAATACTTGATAAATGTGATTATCAAATTCACCTCTACTCTAAATCCAATCGCACGTTCTTTTACTTCATCAGGGTTCAAAAACCCTCCATTCTCAACACTCAAAAGCTCTGTGACCGCACCCGCAACCGCTATAACTGCCAATCCAACTATTGAATAAACTATAGTGCTTTTTTGTTTTGTCATTTCACCTTCATCATCTCCTCGAACAACCATCATTATTCCAGCATATACCAAAATACCCACTGCAACCGCCCCCATAATAAGCCTCACATTACGCAAAACACTAAATACCGAGTCCTCTAATCTCTCTACTCCATCCTTCGAAGGATCTGCATCGCTTGGATTTGGTAAGTCTCCAAAATAACCATTGTCAAGAATTGGCAAATAACCTGCAAATGTAGTCAAACTATCCTTTATGGCCAACATTCCTACTAGCAATATCATAAAGAGAATCAGCTCCTTACTAGTTGTGCATAAAGATCTTTTTATCGTTAGCGAAAACCTCCGTGAGGCCCCCCGTAAAAACCTCCGTGAAAACTTCTTGAATTGAGTCTTCAAACTTGAACTTGCCTGGTTTTTTTTAAATATGCTTTTCACGCTCAATGTTATCTTTAATAATTCTGTTTATTTTAGCAGAAAAACGCCTTTTAGAGAAGGGTGAAATTATGAAAAAATCTAAGGACAATTTAAGAAGGAATCTCGAATATGGAAAATAATAATAAAAGACCTCCCCAAGAACCTACATATTATTACAATTACAAAATTATTATTACAAATATGAAGGCTTTTTGAACGCCCCAAATATACATTCAATATACATTTAATGCACATTTCAAGCAGAACAAAAATCTCAAATAATATTTATTAGAACATACGCCCCAAGTGAGGCAATGCTCACCGTACGATATTGGTATCTTTTAGTCCAGTTAAAACGCCACTTTTTGGCTAATTTGTGGGGCTTTTTGCTAGCTCCAGATATGCATTTATGATAGTATTTGTGTCCAATAAGGGTCATTCCGATTTCACAATTAATTTTCTAAATATTTAACCCTCTCATGTCATGAAAAACATCAAAATTATACATCATGAATTTGTAAATCTTGGTAGGCAGCGAAATAAACTCACCTACCAGTTACTTTCTCTTTTACCAAAAATTTATAAAGAGAATATTTATCTAAAATATAGGTGCGCAACAATTTACGAATATGCAGGGAAATATGCCGGCCTATCAAATTCTGTTGTTAAAAAGACATTAAAACTAGAAGAATCCCTCGAAGGGAAGCCTCATCTAAGGGAGATAATCAAAACTCAAGGTATTCATAAAGTTGCACTCATAGCGAAACTTGCGACGACTGAAACTGATGAAACTTTTGCTAAAAACGTTGAAAACATGAGCAGAAATGCGCTGCAAGAATTATCAAAAGAGTTGAGAACAAAACGGAATTCGGATGGAGATGATGGAGATGATGATGGAGATAGTAACGGTAGAAACTTCTGCCAAGCAGCACAAGGTGAATTCACCATCCAACTTGATCCTGAGATGCAACTGTTGTTCTTGAAAATCAAAAAACGGCTGGAAAAAGAACAAGGAGTAGGACTCAGTAATAAGAGTGCTTTTAAAAACATGTTAGAAAAAATCAATGATGCTTGTAGTGATGGTTATAATGAAAGTGGTGTGCCCCCTCATGAAAGTCGTGATGATAAAAAATTCTCCGGAGAAAAGCTGGGTGTAAGTAAAGAAATCCCGGCGAACGGTAAAAGATACATATCCGCGAAACAAAAGAGGCGCGTTCTAACAAAAACAAATGGCAAGTGCACCTACCCTGGCTGCAATAAACCCTCCGAACATTTCCATCATAGAGACAGATTCTCTGTCAGTAAAAATCACAATTCGATCGTTCCGATTTGCAAAGCTCATCATGAATTTGCGCATAATGGACTTATCTTGAATGAGAAAATGGAGCCTGATCGCTGGGAATTAATGTTAGAGCGAAATGATAACGGGCAGAATGATGATGGAGGGTGTAATGATGGGCAGGCCCGTGTTTATAATCCAGACAAATTATACGAAAAATATCGCAAGAAATATCTACTTTCCACTTGCATTTCTCGGGCATAAGCCGTAGAATTCTGTCCGAAGAGAGCCCGGGAAGGCTTTTTTAGAGTGTCCAATATGGCTCAAATATTTAAAATGCTTAATAAGCTAATTCAAAAATGAAAGAAAATGTTGTAACAACTTATCTTCGAGAATGCGTAGAAATTCTCCGCCAAATAACGTGGCCAACTAAAAATCAGGCCATTCGCTACACTGTAATAACATTCGTGTTTTGTGGTGCATTTGCATTGTTTCTTGCGGCTTCGGATTTCGTATTCCATGCGATCTACGATTATCTTGTGCTTCAGTAGCAAGCTTTCCTTGTGAGAAGAGAGGGGTAACCTAAATTGAACTAATTGTTTAAAGATAGATATATAGTAGTTTTAAGACCCTCAAAGTAAAAAATTAAATTTTAATCTTTACGTCTGTGGCAAAACAAGCAGAAAACACTGGTCGTCATTGGTATGTGCTGCACACTTATTCTGGATACGAACATGCTGTAAGAGAAGCCCTTTTACAACGTATCGAGTCAATGAGTATGCAAGATTACATATTCGATGTTGTCGTCCCCGAGGAGACCATTATTGTTATGAAAAAGGGGAAACCAAAGGAGGAAAAGAAGCGTCTTTTTCCGGGATACGTACTCGTAGACATGATGGTAAATGATGAGTCTTGGTATGTAGTTCGTAATACTCCAAATGTAACTGGATTTGTAGGATCAGGAACTATTCCTGTCCCTGTATCGGCAGAAGAATACAAAGTTGTTAAAAAACATATGGGAGAATCTGAACCTAAGTTCAAGATTGCATTCCAAGTTAATGATGACGTTACAATTCTCGATGGTCCATTTGCAACTTATGAAGGTTCTATATCGAAGGTTGATGAAGATAAAGGTAAGGTTACTGTTCTTATCAATATCTTTGATCGAGAAACTCCGATTGAGCTTGATTTCACACAAGTTAAGCAAAAATAATGCATAAGTTCACTGTATTCACCGTTATCCTGTCTATTATAACGATATCTGTTGTTGTTGATATCGTTGTGAATGGTTACTCAATTTCCGATGATTACATTCCTGAAGCTTCTGAAGTTGAGGTAATTGATTCGTCTGATTTGGCAGATCGTTTAACAAATGGGGTCGTAGAAGAAATTGCTGTAAAAGCCGAAGAAAAAATCGTACTTGAGCCCGAAATTGAAGTTGAGAAAACTGATGAGGAAAATACTAATAGTAAAATCACTAAAGAACTGCTTCAAGCCATAGGTGCTGAGAAAGGGATTGTGAAAAACTCTCCTGAAAAACCATATTTGCAAGCGATTGAACTTGAAGAAAATGTTAAAAACAGCTTAGAGATCGTAAATTTGTTTGACTTTGAAGAATATTTAGGGACAATGTACGAGCTCAATTTCGAGACAAAGGTTGAGGCTGAGCAGCTTTATAGCGATTTGAAAACACAATCAATCGCCGTGGAAGGAGCAAGTATACGAGAAACAGATTCATTTGGAGAACAATCGTTTTATTTCAATCAAGAAGGCAAGACAAAAACTGCGTTTGTAACGCTCAGAATTGGAGCAAATATCTACGGATTCGAATATCCGCACAAAAGTCATCAATTCTTTAAGGACTTGGGAAAAGAACTGAAAAAATAATACATATAATTTAATTTTATACGAAATGGCAAAAGAAGTATCAGCTATGGTGAAGATCCAAATACCCGCGGGAAAAGCTAATCCTGCACCTCCTGTAGGTACAGCACTTGGGCCGCATGGTATAGACATTCAACAGTTTTGTACCCAGTTCAATGATCAAACCAAGGATAAAGGAGACACTATTATTCCTGCAGAGATCACTATCTTCGCAGACAGAAGTTTCACATTTAAATTGAAAACTCCCCCAGCTGCAGTGCTTGTGAAACAAGCCTTGAGTCTGAAATCTGGATCTGGAGTTCCGCAAAAAGACAAAGTAGGACACATCACTCGTGCTCAACTAGAGGCAATTGCAGAAGAGAAAATGCCTGATTTGAATGCAAACGACCTAGATGCTGCAGTAGAAATCATCAAAGGAACATGTCGCTCTATGGGCGTTACATGGGATAACTAAACAGATCCCGCTTAGGCGGTCTAAATTATATCGTGGAAGCTCCATCCTCCAAGATGGTGCGCTCGAACCACTAACCAAAAACATTATGAAAAGAGGAAAAAAATATAAG
>JABINC010000047.1 GCA_018697675.1 Candidatus Peregrinibacteria bacterium | reverse complement strand
GGGAATTATTAATCAATTTTGTTCACGTGAACAGAAAACGTACAAAATCTGTTCACGTGAACAAAATCGGGTCTGCACGTGCAGAGATTTGGATATGATTTATGGCTCAAATAAGCCATTTCAATATTTTTTCTCATTTAAATCAAAGGCGACTTCTTTGGAACTCCAATCCTTCGAGGATATTTTTCAGGGGTTTCTTTAATTTTTTCAAAAACCAGATAAACTCTCTCTCCGGAATCTGCAGGGAGAGTGTACTCGTGGGTAGCTATCAATTTTCCGCCGAGCAATTTTAACGCTTCATCACAGATGGCTAGCTCTTCTGAGTAGTTTTTACTTTTATAAGCTATGAAGTGCCCACCGACTTTTACAAAAGGCAGGGCGTACTCGAGTAGGGTAGGGAGCGGCGCAACGGCGCGAGCTGTAACAACATCAAAACTCTCTCTAAAATTAGGGTCATGGCCAAGTTCTTCGATTCTCCCAACTGCAGTTTTTACATTTTCTACTCCAATTTCTTTTAAAATCTCTTTGGCGGCCTTCATTTTTTTCTCAGTTGAGTCGAGTAGGGTGACTGTAGCGTTCGGTAATTCTATCGCAAGTGGTATGCCTGGGATTCCGCCGCCAGAGCCGATGTCAAGCAGGGTTCCCACATTCGAAAAATCGAGGTATTCAAGGATTTTCACACTGTCAAAGATATGTTTATTGAAAAAATCCTCTTTTTTTGTTTCACGTGAAATAAGATTTATTTTTTGATTTACTTCAAACAAGGACTCGATAAATTGTAGAAATTTCTCTTTGTTCATTTGAAAACTTTTAAAAATAAGGCAAAATTTGTGAGAGAGCGGTAATTGCGGCTGTTTCTGATCGAAGAATGCGTCTTCCAAGACCAATCATATGAAAATTAGAGTTTTTCTGACAGAATTCTTCCATTTTTTCGATCTCTTTCGGTGAAAATCCTCCTTCCGGACCGATGATCACATTAATTTTCTTCCCGAGGGATGGCAGAGGAGACATTTTTTGACGGATTCCTTCATAGCAAAATAGGGTGGTAACTTCTGGGGAGGAGGAATTTAGAGAGTTGAGGGATTCAATCATGTCATCAAAACTGATTTCATCATTCAAATTTGGCAATTTACCTCGCTCGCATTGTTCAGCCGCCTCCCGAATAATCTTCTCTATTCTTTCTTTTTTCTTCAAAGCCTGCACCTGACACCTATCGCAAATCAGAGGAGTTATAGCGGTCGCACCGAGCTCCGTGGCTTTTTGTGCAGACCATTCAAATTTCTCCTGCGACTTTAGTAAGGATTGAAAAAGGATGACTTCAACTTCGGCTTCAAATGGATTTCTCTCCACGCCCAGGATCTTTCCACTCACTTTTTTACCATCGATCTGTAGCTCCGCCGCGTACTCACCTCCCTGACCATCTAGCAGCAGCACCTGGGCTCCATTTTTCATCCGGAGCACATTCAAAACCTGATGGCAGATATTCATCGGCAACTCACAAACAATTCCAGTCTTTAAATCCCCATTGTCTATAAAAAATCTTTGCATTTGGATCTGATTTATACTATATATTCACCCTGCAGTTTAAAATGTATGTACTAAACAAAACAAGATGAGATTTAAAAATATTATCACAACCTTCCTAATACTCGCATTCGCATTTGCCCTAATAGGCTGTGCAGAAAAGGAAAACCTGACTATCACCCACAATGAATTTGGCACTCTAAATGAAGACACAACCGTGCAAAAAGGCATGAAATTCGCTCCTTCAGACCACGAACTTGTAGTTGCGATGGAGGTTGAAAACAATACAAAAGAGGACCATCTTCTAGATGGAGTATGGCAATACAGAGAGCAAGGGGCGTTTCGTGAGATCATGCGTGCATCAAATACTATGAAACCTGGTGTCAACGTTTTTTCATTCCCATTACAATCAAATATAGACCTATTCCGAGGAGAGTACATGGTAGAGATCTACGAGGGTGAGAATTTATTCACAGCATATCGATTTTGGGTGCTTCCAGAAGAGAAAAAAGCAAACAATGAACTAGGTCTTTATATGCTTTCTCGCTGTTCTATAAACGCAACAGAAGAAAAATGTAATGCCGACGAAGCCTGCGAATCTTTCTACTTCAAACCAGAAAAATACAACGACCAAGAAGTATTCGTTTGTGAGGCTAGGTAGATTATTTTTTCTCCCAGCAAACAAAACTCTTAACCTTCGTACAAGTCATAGCTGCAATCACGGCATCATGATCAAAATCTGGCCAATCGCCAGCGATGTCGAGAATTTTGCCTGCATCAGGCCAATCGCCGGGGAGCATCATGGCATTCTCAGAGTCAGCCACTCTCCAATACACATCAGTCCCATACGGCCCAGAGTCATTGGTTTCAATTGAAATTCTCTCAACGTCTTTCCAATAAATTGTCACCGGGACGTCCTCACAAGGATCCTTCGGATCAGTGACATGCATTACATCTCCAGTAATCTTTTCATCATCGATTTCAAAATATGAAGCTATTTCGAGTGAAACAGGTTTTTTTGCCATTGATTCAAGGGGTTGATTTTTTAACATACCAATATTAATTCACAGATAAGAACAAATCCAGTAAAAGCTTTTTTGCGGCACTTGCCAAAAGTGCTTTTATGTTGCTTTTTTATATTTATATGGTAGATTTCCCCAGACAATAAGTTACAAACATGACAACATTTAAAGATCTTGGTCTGAATCCTATGATTCTACAGGCCATCGCAGAAATCGGATTTGAGACACCAACACCTATTCAGAGTGCGACAATTCCTCATTTGATCAATTCCAGTGATGATCTGATCGCTTTGGCGCAGACGGGGACTGGTAAGACAGCGGCATTTGCACTGCCAATTATCCAACAATTAGATGATAGGCAGAGAGATGTTCAATCTTTGATTCTATGTCCCACACGTGAGCTCGCTATTCAAATCGCAAAGGATATTGAAAAATTCATCAAATATTCGCCTGGCGTTTCAGTAGTTCCTGTTTTTGGAGGTTCTAGGATCGATACGCAGATTCGAGCTCTGAAAAAGTGCCCACAAATAGTTGTAGGGACTCCGGGAAGGGTGAATGACATGATCAGACGTCGAATATTGAAAGTTGAAGAAATCAAATGGCTTGTGCTCGATGAAGCGGATGAGATGTTAAATATGGGATTCAAGGAAGAATTGGATTCGATTTTAGAGAACATGCCAGATAGCAAACAGGTGCTGTTGTTTTCAGCAACAATGAACAACCAAATTCGGAGAATTGCTAGTAATTATATGAAAAAACCACATGATATTACTGTGGGTGACAAGAATAAGGGATGCGATAATGTGCAGCATTTTTATTATATGGTACATGAGAGAGATCGTTATCAGGCGCTTCGAAGAATCGCCGATATGAACCCGGATATCCATGGAATTATTTTCTGCCGAACTAGACGTGAGACGCAGCAGGTTGCGGATAAATTGATCCAAGATCATTACTCTGCAGAGGCTATTCACGGTGAGATTTCTCAGGAACAAAGGATCCATGTTATGAACAGATTCCGTGAGAAGAAAACACAATTACTTGTTGCAACAGATGTAGCGGCACGTGGGATTGATGTGGATAAATTGACTCATATAATCAACTACAATCTTCCGGAAAGTGCTGAGGGTTATGTGCATCGCAGCGGCCGTACCGGCCGCGCGAACAACATGGGAATCTCCCTAGTTATCGTAAACATGCGTGAAAAAGGAAAAGTCCGAGAGTTGGAAAGAAAAATCGGGAAAAGCTTTGAAAAAGGGAGAATTCCTACAGGTGAAGATGTATGTGAAAAACAACTATTCAGCTTGATAGACAAAATTTGTAAGGTGGAGGTGAATGAGGCGATTAACAAATACATAGATGTAATAGCCAAGAAATTCGAAGATATGAGTAGGGAAGAATTGATAAAGAAATTCGTTTCCGAGGAATTCAACAGATTCCTGAATCATTACCAAGGTTCAATTGATTTGAATACGCGTGTAGGACAGGATCGAAATGAAAGATCAGATAGAAATGAACGTCCAGGCAGACGCAGCGATCCATCGATGTTATTCGCACGTTTCAATATTAATATAGGTCGTAATTTGGGGCTGGGCGTGAAGGAACTTCTAGAATTTTTGAATAATAATAAAGCACTTCGAGGTGTAGAAATTGGAAATATTGATCTTAAAAATGATCACACAGTGTTTGAAGTAGATCAAAGTTACAAGGCTCAGGTCATGAGTTCTTTTGATGATCTAGAAGTGGATGGCACTATGGTGAAAATAAGCTGTGAGGCGACCGGAGTCCGGTCAACTCGTGATTCAGGAGGTCGAAGCTCTGGCCGCAGTGGAGGGGGAAGACCTCCAAGAGGTCGCAGCGAAGGTCGTGATGGTGATCGCAGAAGCGGTGGCCCTCGCAAAAGTGGCGGAGGTTACAAAGGAAGTGATCGCAAAGGCGGAGGCGGCTACAAAGGTGGCGCTCCTAGCCGTGGCCGAACGGGTGGCGCTCCTCGTGGACATGGTGGGCCGCGCAAAAAACGATAAATTAAAAAACAACGACGATGGATATATATAACGTTGCTATTGTTGCCCATGTGGATCATGGGAAAACAACACTCGTAGACGCATTGCTCAAAGCAAGTGATACATTTGATACACATAGGGGGATCGAAGAACGCGCAATGGATTCAAATGACCAGGAAAAAGAGCGTGGAATCACAATTTATGCAAAAAACGCAGCAATCACACACAATGGAAAAAAACTAAACATCGTGGACACTCCCGGCCATGCGGATTTTGGCTCAGAAGTTGAACGAGTTCTGCGAAAAGTAGATGCAGTTATTCTAGTGGTAGACGCATTCGAAGGGCCAATGCCGCAGACCAAATTCGTCTTAAAAAAATCCCTAGAACTAGGCCACAAAGTCCTAGTTGTAATCAACAAAATCGACAAGCCAATGGCTCGTCCAGACGAAGTTGTAGATCTTACTTTTGATCTATTTGGGACTCTCGGAGCTAGTGATGAACAATTGGATTTTCCTTATATCTATACAATCGCAAAACAAGGGATCGCAATCAAGAATTTGGAAGACGAACACAAAGATATAACTCCACTGATTGATTTTATTTTCGAAAATGTGGCACCTGCAGAAAGTAATACAGATGCACCATTTAGGATGCAGCCAGTGACTCTCAAATACGATAATTTCCTCGGAAGAATCGCTATTGGTAGGGTTTACGAAGGAGTTTTGAAAGCGAACCAACAGGTGACAGTTATCAAGGCAGACGGCGAAAAATACACAGGAAAAGTCTCAAAGATTTTCGCATTTGAAGGAATGGATAAATATGAAATAAAAGAAGCTCCCGCAGGAGACATGGTCGCAATATCAGGACTGCCAGACATTTATGTAGGTGAGACAATCACTACCGATCCAGAGGCAGAGCCACTTCCAGCTATCAAAGTCGACCCTCCGTCACTCGCAATTGAGTTCATGGTAAATGATTCTCCATTTGCAGGTACGGAAGGAAAATTCGTAACTAGCAGACATATCAAAGATCGTCTAGAAAAGGAGCTCGAAACAAATGTAGGTCTACAGATCGAATCCGTCCCAAATAGTGATGCAATCAAAGTATACGGCCGTGGCGAAATGCATATAGCGGTATTGATCGAGACTATGAGGAGAGAAGGGTACGAGCTGCAAATTTCCCAGCCAGAAGTAATCATGCAAGAAATTGATGGTCAAAAATGCGAGCCTATTGAAATGGCAGTAATTAACGTCCCAGATGAAATGAGCGGTTCAGTTATAGAGGCACTTGGGAAAAGAAAAGGAATTATGAAAAACATGAAATCCGCAAATGGTAATACAATACTGGAGTTCGAAGTCCCAACACGCGGACTACTCGGCTTCCGCGGAGTTTTCTTGCTCTTCACAAGAGGTGAAGGAACTCTTTACCATTCATTCGACCACTTCGCTCCCCATGTTGGAGAAATCCCAAAACGCCAAGTTGGCTCAATGATCTCCGGTGAAACAGGCCCAACAATGGCATATTCACTTTGGAAACTCCAAGAGCGTGGCCCACTTTTCGTTGGCCCAGCTACAAAAATTTATGAAGGAATGATAATCGGCGAACACAACCAAGGCACTGACCTCGTCGTAAACGCACTTAAAAATAAGAAACTGACGAACGTCCGTTCATCAGGAGCAGACGACGCTTTGAACCTCACCCCATTCCTCCCAATGACCCTCGAAAAAGCCATCGAATACATAAAAGAAGACGAATACGTCGAAATCACCCCCGACAATATTAGACTTAGGAAAAGATACCTGAGCGAGATAGAAAGGAAGCGGGCTAGGTAGGATAATCAGAATCCTCGCCTTTAATTACAAAGAATTCAAATAATCATCTATCCGCTCTGTATCTTCACGGTTTTTCTGGTTTTTCAGATAAATTTCAATGAAGTAAATAGAGCCTTCTCGTAGGCAAAAAGAGAAGATAAGTCTTGTTTTACTTTTGCCTTTGAGGCTTCGTACCATGAGTCTGGTTTTGATAATTTTCACTCCCTTTCCATCATCTTTGACCAGAACTACAAAACTATTATTATTGTCAAAATCCACACCTGCAACAAATTTCTCGAAATTCTTCAGATCTCCATCTAGTGATGGGAATTTTTTCTTTAATTTCTTAAAATCTTTCAAGAATTCATCTGAATAATCAAAGTTCATCTTCATACTGTCTTACGGAATAAGGGTTGTTGCGATAAAAGACACTTTCATAATTGATCTCCTCTCCATCTTCATGTGTCATCCAGGGCACATCGGCATGAGAATAGTTGCTTAATTCCGTTGCAGACATATTTGCCAATTTCGCCAATACAGAATTAATTAGCTCAATTTCCTGCCCATTTAGTCTGGATAAGTCAGCATTTACACGTGGTAAATATTTACGCTGCTCATATGTAAAATAGGTGCTTTTCACCTCTTCAATCTCTCCAGTTTTTTTCATCTCCTCAATAACTTTGATGAATTCTTTTGGAGTAGGGCCATGATGATTTTTTATGTAGGTTAATCCCATTAATTGCTCTTCATATTTCTCATAATAATCAAAATCAATGAAATAAAAGAGCTTATAAAGAACAGTCAGCCCAACATTTGGTTTGCCCCCAACTTTTTCCAATATATACAAAAACACTTCCTTGAATTTATCTAACTTTTTTTGAGGAATTTCTATCCTCACCCCTGCATCGACATTCGTTTCATGAGATTCAACCAAATTGAAAATCTCTCTTATAATTTTCTCTTCTTCCAGTTTCAACGGCCGATCCCCTTTCTCTAAACTAATAAGTGTCGGACGAGACATATTAAGCCGCCTGGAGAGCTCCTCTTGAGACATACCAAACTTCTTGCGAAGTTCTTTGACATCAATTTTAGTATTTTTCATATTCATATAAAGTTAACAAAACTAACCAAAGTTTACGCCTCGAGTCTTAAAATGTCAATATTTACTCTTTTTTTACAGTTTTTTGACGAAATGGGGGGGGCGGCAATCTGCCTCCACCCTTTTTTTAACCGTCCGATTCTTTCGGACGATTGGATTTCTATTTCTAATTTCAAAAGGTGACAATTTGTCACCACTTTCTTTTGTATTGGCTGTTATTCGTTTAAAGCTTAAGACAAAAGTTTTTGTATATCCTCATGGTTAAACTCTTTTTTATAATCAATGAGTTTTGGATGTTTAATATTGCGAAGTTCTTCGTCATAAGTAGACATAATACTTCTTGCTCGTTTTTGATATACTTTCCAGTTTTTTTGAGCGGAAAATTTATTGAAAACTTCAATGAATTCCTGTTTGGTGAGCATTCGTCCCAATTCGTTAAACTTGTTTTCCACTTCCCCCGATAGTCCTGTTTCAAAAGCTCCTATAATAAGTAATATTTCTTCATACATTGAATTTCTAGTGAGATCGGATTTGGCAAGATCTAACAATTTTCTATATTCTTTTGCCTTTTCCAAAAATAAAAAATCATAAAGCATATTGGTGTACGTTCCATAATTTTTCACTGTAACGAAAGCCTTAATGCTATCTGTAAAATCCTTACGATATTCTTTTGTTTCACTTCTCATTTCTTCAAATTTCTCTGCCAGCTGATTTACAAATTTAGGATCTTGAGTAGCGATTGCCATTACTTTTTTGAAATCTGACTCTACCCGAATGAAATATTTTCTGATTTTTTTACCCATCTCATTATTTTCAACCATAGCTAATTCTTTCGCCATATCGATTGAAATAATGTATTCTTTGGGGATAACTTTACCAGTTTTCTCATCTATCAATTGCCCATCAGAACGGGCTTTTACACCGTCCCCCGATTTGGGGACGGTAAAAAAATCTAAATTTTCAACAAAATCATACTTTCCGATTCTATCTTTTAGCCAAGTAGAAAAATCCCTTCCAACCCCCAGCCACTTATGAAGCTCACGAGCATTCACAAATCTTTTTTTCTCACCTTGAATATCTTTTTGGACAACATTGATGTTTATAATTTCATTCAATTGTTTCATAATTACCTATTAAAAACTCACCTCCATCATAGGTGAGCGCACTCTCACTGTCAATGGATTTTTATATTCTCATAATTCTAATTGTAGCAAATCTGCCATAATTAAAAATCCCTTACAATAGGCATTTCTATCATTTTCCCGGTGTCGGCAAAATGGTCGCGTATGTTTTTTGTTTAGCGGCTTCACAGGAAGTTTCCTCTCACAATTTCCCAAGCACCTCAAATATCCTAACCATAGCCAAAGTATCCAATTCGCAGTACCTCAGCAAATCCTCCGCAATCGCCTCTCCGCCCTTCGCATCACCTTCCATCTCAAACATCATAGTTTTCCAGGCTGTCATCGCCATCGCACCATCTCTAATATTTAAATTGTCATACGTTAACCCAGGTACAAGCACAGGTAATACGGCTTTTATAGAATAACTCCCTTTGAAATCATGATGCACATAGAGATTCTTTTGAAATATCTCCATCAGATCATAGAACCGCTTATTGTACCCTAGAAACACATCTTCATATTCAGGCATCAGCTCAGCAATATCCCTGTGACATTTTCCTTCAAATGAATCATTCCAAACGATAATACTTCCCATGTCCCCAATCACTTTCATCAAGCTCTCCGCTAGAGCTTTCATCGGATGCTTGAGCTCACCTGTGTACAAGAATTCATAATGTTCTAAGTCCACATTTGGCGCTTCAAGCACATGTAGCGAATATTGAAAAGGCACCTGTTGGTATGGCTTGCAGCCATCATATATCGGCACGGCAGTTGGACATGTTTCATAATCCAGGAAATACAAAGGATACACCAAATCATCTAATTGCTTTTTTATAATTTTAGCATGGATAATACTCCCCTTGGTTTGAGTTACATTTACATGATTTCTTTGATATGGCGATAATTTAAAATCTTCGGGAACATCTTCAAAAGCTATATATCCACCTTCGACAAGACCTTCCAATTTTTTTTTGCTCGATCCTATCCTCACAATATCATGTACTGAATAATCAGGAACATCTGGATACAAATAGCCAAAAGCAGGACAGTGATTCCCCCGTGATTTATAAAGACATTCACAGGGTAGGGGCTCTTTTTCTTCATCCAAAAGAGTCTTCATATGAACTATCTTCTCATTGATCTCTTCCTCTAGTTCCTTCACTTTTTCCGTAATATCTGTGAATTCTATAAGTTCTCGCACATCTATTTCCCCATTTTTACGAAATTCTTTATTTAGCTCAACTAAATTTACTTTCCCAACATTTAGCCCCGCCATTTTCAGTAAAATATATTGAAACGCCGCATCATAAACATGTTTTTTGTCTTTCTTATCCTTCGCACTCGTCGCTTTCACCTCATTTATAATCCAATATCCACCATCTTCATCCCATTGTAAAATATCCACCATCGCATATAGCCCCGAAGTCTGAAAACTAGCCTGAAAAATCACCTTTTTACCCGCACTCAAAAACTCCTCAGTATCAGCTACCGCCACCTCCTCTCTACTTTCCACTAGAACCCCATTTGAAAACAATTTCCTAGCCCACACCTCCACCTCCTGCCCATTCCTAATTATCTCTTTCTCAAAATCACTTAATTTCACATCTTCCAACACCTCCGGCCTCTTCTTAAAAAACCAAAAATACTCCGGACACTCCAGGTAGCGCAGGAAATCAGATTTTGTGATTAATGGAGTCAGGCGTTGCTTTGTTAAATATCAAAAAGAGATTGATTAGGCCCTTCCTTCTCAAGAGGGATGATATCTGAAAAAATAATCATTGGTCTTTTTTCTTTAAATTCTCCGTTTTTATCTTTTCTATCAATAACTCCTTTGAGCCTGACTGGGGGGAAGAAATGTCCCTCTTCTTGAGAAATGATTCTACTCTTATATGTGGCAATATTATTTTCACTTGGTTTGCATGTCAAAACATGGTCTTTATATTCGAAACCAAGAGTATTTGTTCTTTCGTTACCTCTAGTAATCCCACCTTCTAGTTCAACGTATTGTCCATGTACTAGATCAGGAAAAAGAATGTCTTCTTTATCCTCTTTTTTGCAAAAAATAAACTTCTCTTTTTCAGTAATTGATACTTCAATCCTTTCCCCATCTTCGAAAACTCCAAAATTCAGTGTTCTTCCTTTTCCGATCAATTTTGCATTCTTTGAAAATAATTTTTCAGGACATGCTGTGAATAAATCAAAGTATTTTTTAGGCACACTTAAAATCTCACCTTGATCATTGGTGATTTTTATTAAAATCCCTTCACTTGTTTGATCAATTTTTGCATTTTCAAATTTTTTCTTTGCCATTGTTCCAACATGGGAAGCAATTTTTACGGCCCACTGAAGCGCTTCTATAGCGACCTTGAATGTCTTTTTCAGATCTTTTGCAATACCAGTTTCAAGAAAACCATCGGTTCCTGCTTTTGCGGCAATCGCAGCAGTATAAGTCGCAACAGGAATAGCTGCAGCACTAGTTAGTATCCAAGCTTCAACAGTATCTGGGATCAAAGCCTCCCAAGAGCCTTTCTTTATTCTAACAGGAATATCAAACTCAATTTCTTCCAAGGTAGGGTCCTCTTTAAGTAAAAAGAAACGTAATATATCATCAAATCCCAAAAGAGCCTCTCCAGCTTTACGTGTATCAAGTAATCCATCTTTTACAGCCTCTCCGGAGTATTTAAGATATCCTATATATTTCTCATTTCCCATATAGTCTAAAGTTTAATTGATTTATCGACTTCCTTCATAATCGTATCTGTCTCGCTCAAAGCCACAATCATCTTTTGATAATGTTCAATATCTTCAACTGAAAGTTCTCGCTCACGGCGATCTTTTAACCATTTTTGAGCTGGCTGATATCCACCAATATAGAAATCCCACGCCACTTCGGGGACATTGCCAAAATACTGAGCATCATTGATGTAAACTTTTCCATTATCATATTTCGGATATTTTTTCTCTACCATATTTGTACCACTTATCGAGTAAGTCGTTGAAAAATCATTCACTTTTAGTGATCCCAGCAAGTGTAGCTCACGAAGTTCACGCCCAAGTTCAATCAATTTACTGAAAGTCTTTTTATCTTTCGGATAAGGCACGCGAGGGAAATCAATTTTTAGAAATTCTTTATATTTCTCACGATAGTTTGGACTGTATAGAACGGCGTAAATATAATCGAGGATGTTTTCAGGCTCAGTTTTGCCAATTATTTCATCAATTTTCTTCCAGATTTCTTTATCAAGATTTGGAGTTCTAGTTCCGTCATCATGGTAAAGGTAGAGTGGTGCGAAATATGATCCATTAATATCCAATGATATTGCAGTTGGGATAGAATCAGTGATAAGACAATGGTTCCAATCCACCTTTACAAGTTTCGGGAAATTTAATACCAAATTCTCTTTTTTAATATGCTTACCTGTTTTTAGCCTGGTTCTATCTACAAAGTTGTTACTATAGAATATTTCTCTTGTATCGAAAGGTCTATAGGTGATGTTGGTAATTTTAGAAAATTCAAAAGCACCTTCTGTTTCAACAGCAACACTTAAACACCAAGAGTCAGTATTTTTAATATTATACTTTTGCAAAACTGACAAGGAGTCTGAATTTGCAAAGACATCGGATAATTTCTCACATAATTGTTTTTTTGAGAAATCAATAACTAAATCATCCCTGTGGGATTGAATTCCTATCGATGAAAGAGGGAAGAGCTTCTTTATAGAAAATCCTTCGTCATATTTCCCTTTAACTTCATTGTCAAACGGTATGAAGTAAAGCTCGGGCTCTCTTGGTTCTAATTTCTTCCACTTGATTTGTTTCCAACTATTTTCATTAAGTTTTTGATATTTCTCTCTTTGCTTCCCATAAAAATCCGCATGCCAAAGCTTGGCAAGTTTGTTGATGTCATTGTTTTTCTTTATTGCAAAAATGATTGCTGTTCCAGTTTTAATTCCAAATACATTTTCATCCTTTCCTCCATCAGGAGTGGTTTCTTTCTTATTTGCATTACCATGTAAATCTAAGACATAAATCTCATCAAAAGTTTTCATTAAGTGCCAACGCATTCCTCGGAAAGTTGGATTATCTAAATATCCGTGAGGAGTTATAAAGCTTACAATACCTTCTCCGGTTTTTGCTATTTGGTTTTCTGCGAAACGAATGAATTTCACATAATCATCATTGATCCATTTTGAGTTCCTTTCTTGAAGTTTTTGTGTCCCACCTGGCTCAACTTTGTAAACATCATGGCCTGAGTAATTTTTATTAAAACTTTCTCCAGAATAAGGTGGATTCCCCAAAACAACCATGATTGGTAGTTTTGATTTGATCCATGAGGCTTCGTGGGATTCTTCGGTTAACCATTGGCTCATGAATAGGTTTGGGACTTCGTGGACAGATTCTTCTAGACTATTTGTGAGCCATACAGAAAGTCTGTCATCTCCTTCGTAACCAAGTTCTTTTAATGTTACGCCTAACTTTAAATGTGCCATGGTGTAACTAGCCATCATTAATTCAAATCCATGTAATCTAGGGAGTAGGTGGCTGCTTACATAACTTGGCCATGAGCCTTCTTGCCCTTTGAATGATTTGTGGATTTCGTAAATTACTTCATTTAAAAATGTACCAGTTCCAACGGCAGGGTCTAGAACTTGTACTTTGTGAATCTGTTTTGTCATATACTTCTTCTTCTTTGTGTCCTTTTGAAGTTCGATTTTGTGGTCTATCGTACTAGTGTCGGCAAGTCCTTTTGGTAAATTGAATTTACTTTTCAGTATTTGATCAACGGAACGGACAATAAAAGATACAACTGGCTCTGGCGTATAGTAAACGCCACGACTTTTTCGTAAATCCTTATCGTATTCAGTTAGGAAGGTCTCATAAAAGTGCAAAACAGGGTCTTTTTGCTTATTAACAAACTCTTTGTGCATCAGTTCGTGAACATCAGTACTCAAGTAAGCTTCAACTAGGCTATCAACCAACCAAGCAATTTTAGGATCATAATTAATCCCAGCTACGTGGCCAAAGAATTTTTTGAGCAAAGGATTGGAAGCTGGCAGTAGGTCTTGCGCCTCATGTCTTGAGAAGGTTTTTATAGTAGGGTCGTAGTAACGCGCAACGAAGAGTCCATAAACTAAAGTTTGAGCATACATGTCTGCAAAATCCTGTTCAGAAAGATCATGGATTAAGACTTCTTTGAATGTGTTGTATTGCGCATAAATATCTGATTGTTGATTTTCTTTAAGGGCCACACGTGCATTAGCACGAAGGATTTGTGCTTTGTGAGCCATTATTGTTGCGAGTTTTTTCGCAGAACGGATAGTACGATGTGAAGGTGTTATATAATCACAAACCAGATTTGCGAAACTTTCAAAATTCTCTTCTATAGGATTAATACTGTGATCAATCATTTTTGCTATAGAAATGCTGACTAATTCGCCTTCTTCGCTAATTATTTCGAAATCAAGATAATTTGTTAGTAAAATACGACCAAAAGCACCGACATAGCGATTGGCTTGTTTTTTTACATCTTTACGGCTGATATCTACATCAACATCTTTGCATTCAGCATATGCAATAGGCACTTCACCTTTTTTAAACAAAAAATCAGGGGCATTACCACCAGTATATGCTGGCTCATTTATTACTTGTATATCTGGTTTCAACTTTTCTATCAATTCTTGAAAAGCAGGGCGGTATGCATGCTCACGAGCATCACCTGTCTTAAGAATAGATTGTACTTTAAAAAGATAGTTGGAAACTGCTTTGAGTTTTTCTGAATCAGTCATAATTTTATAATACTAAACTGAAAAATTATTAGCAGAAACATACTAGTATTCTGACCCGTTGAAATCAATTGCTAATCTAAACCCCAACCTTCACAATATGCAAATCGTACGTACTTGATTTTTCATTTTGAGAGAGTAGAGTTTATTTGTTTCGAAAAATGTTTCAAAAAAAGAATTTAAGCTTTCCGCCGAAACTCCCCGAGCGTAAGCTCGAGGGATGAAGAGTTCCCCGCATCTTTTTTTGTGTTAAGATAGTGTCATGAAGAAACTTAGACGTTCATCACATTCAGTTTACATTTGCGATTACCATTTGGT